>JBGTCW010000084.1:0-1963 GCA_041748635.1 Ilumatobacteraceae bacterium
GCGAGGGCTCACCGATCTCGAACGACGAACGATCCGCGCCGCGCTCGTTACCGAGCTTCGCCGGGCAGAAGAACAAGCTGCGTCACTCGGCCGACAGTTCGACGACATCGTCGCAGCTGCTGAGATGTCGAACACCGACGACGAGCACGACCCGGAAGGTGCGACGATCGCATTCGAGCGGGCGCAGGTGAGTGCGCTGCGCGGTCAGGCCTCTGTGATGTTGCAGCACTCCGAAGAACGCTGGCCGACGTGGATGACGAAGCGTTCGGTGCGTGCCATCGATGTGGCTGCCCGATCGGGTTCGAACGGCTCGTCGCTCTACCGGCGACCCGTCGTTGCGTTGAATGCGCTCGTTGAACGCAGTGCCACCGAACGCCAGTGAGGATGTTGGGGCGGAGGTGTCTCGCTTCAAGGAGGGCCGAAACCCGAGTGCTCAGGCCGGGCGGCGCTGCGTGATGACGCGTTTCGATACGTGGCACCGACCGGCCCGGCTGGAGTTTGCGGGCGGTGCCGATCACGCGCTCCACCGACGCCCGGAGTCGGACGGGAGGGTTGTCGTCAGGTCGATGGGGGTATGCACCGCAGAGAGCATCTCGCCGGAGGTGAGCGTGTTCCGATTGAGCCGAAGCGGGCGAGGAGGAGTTCACCGATGAACGAGATCGAGACGTTCGCCCGGGCCGACCGGACACTGCAGTCGGTCATCGACGAGGTCAGTGACGAGCAGTGGGACATGTCGCTACCGAGTGACTTCCCAACCCGCGACGACCACCGCTACACGCTGCGCGACATCGTCGTCTATCAGGCGTACGACGAGGCGTGGATCCCGACGATGATGGCCGGGACCCGAATCGAGGAGGCAGGGGCCGAGACGTTCGGGGGTCCGTTCGACAACGATCTGCTCGCCGGCGATCCGGCGGCGCGCTTCGGCGAACTCGTCGAGAGATCGATCGTCGCGGTGGAAGCGCTCGACGAAGCGACGCTGGACGAACGCACCGTGCACTACTCGTACGGGGATTACCTTGCGCGAGAAGCGCTCTGGCACGCGATCGTGTTCCGTACGATGCGTGCTCATGATCTCGCCGAGGTGATCGGCGTCGACAGCGATCTGCCCGACGACCTGGTGCAGGCCACGTGGGAAATCGTCGAACCGAACGCCGAGGAGTGGCGACGGATCGGGGTGTTCGGGCCCGAGGTGGACGTCGCCAGCGACGCACCCCTGCAGGACCGACTGCTCGGGCTGACCGGCAGGCAACCATGACTCGGCCGCGGGCGAGTCCCGAAACGAAAGGATTTCTCAGATGACCGACCCGAGCACACTCGTCGCTGCTGCCGCGCTGGCAGCGAAGAACCCGGCGAGCTTTCCGAACGAGAGTCCCGAGTATCGCGAGGCGCGCAACGCGCTGCTCGCCGAGGAGATCGAACTTCGCCGTCATCTGTGGCGCGTCGCCGAACAGCGACGCGAACTGCCACCGGGCGGTGCGGTCTCACAGGACTACGAGTTCGACGGCCAGGATGGCACCGTGATGCTGTCGGAACTGTTCGACGGACACGAGACGCTCGTCGTCTACTCGATGATGTACGGCCCGCAGCGCGACGACGGGTGTCCGATGTGTTCCTCCATGCTCGATGCCTGGGACGGCGAAACGCGACACATCCGACAACGTGCTGCGCTCGCAGTCGTTGCCCGCTCGCCGATCGAACGGATCCTCGCCTACGCCGCCGAACGCGGCTGGACCGGATTGTCGTTCTATGCCGATCCGCGCGGCGACTACACGAACGACTACGTCGGGGACCGCAACGCCGACTGGCCGGCATACACCGTCTTCCAGAGAGACAGCGACGGCACGATCCGGCACTTCTACAGCGGCGAGGGCACCGCCGAGATGGCCGATCCCGGCCAGGACCCGCATTCGGCGCCGGACATGAACCCGCTGTGGGTACTGCTCGACACGACGCCCGAGGG
>JBGTCW010000085.1:0-3238 GCA_041748635.1 Ilumatobacteraceae bacterium
TGCCATCACCGGGTTCACTCCCGTCACGTCCGGGACCGTGCACTTCGACGGCGAGGACATTGCCGCGAAGCGACCGGATTCGCGGGCGTCGATGGGGTTGGTCCGCACCTTCCAGTCGCTCGAGTTGTTCGAGGACCTGACGGTGCGCGACAACCTGTTGGTGGCCGCCGAGCAGCCTCGGTGGTACTCGTTTCTGGCCGACATCGTGATGCCGAACCGCGGCGGCGCAGCGTTCCGCGATCAGGTCGACGTTGCCCTCGATGCACTCGGGCTGAGCCACCTGGCCGAGGCGCACCCGAGCGACCTCAGCCACGGTCAGCGCAAGCTGATCGGTGTGGCCCGGGCGCTCGCCGCGAAGCCGAAGCTCCTGCTGCTCGACGAACCGGCCGCCGGCCTCGACACCGTCGAGAGCGGCAAGCTGGGCCAGCACCTTCGCGGGTTCCTCGACCTCGGTGTGAGCCTGTTCCTGATCGACCACGACATGGGCCTCGTACTCAACGTGTGCGACTACATCTACGTGCTCGACTTCGGTCGGGTCATCGCCCACGGCACCCCAGCCCAGGTGCGAGCCGACCCAGCCGTGATCGCGGCGTATCTCGGCGAGTCAGCCGGTGAAGCGCAAGCGACCCATGGCGCGCTGGCGGGTTCTCCGAGTACGTCCGACGGCCAGGAGGTGCAGTCATGAGCGAGTTCTTGATCGACGTGCAAGGTCTGCATGCGGGCTACGAGGGGATCCCCGTGGTGCGTGACCTCACCATCAACGTCGGGCCCGGCGAAGTGGTCGCGTTGCTCGGACCCAACGGCGCGGGCAAGACCACCACCCTGCTGACGATCTCCGGGCTGCTCGCTCCCGTCGCCGGCACCGTCGAGGTGCTCGGCGAACCGGTCGACGGACACAAGGCGTACATGGTCGCCCGCCGTGGGCTCGCGCACGTACCCGAGGACCGTTCGCTCTTCTTCGACCTCACGGTCGACGAGAACATCCGGCTCGGCCTGAATGGCAGCAAGCAGGAGCGACGCGAGGCGCACGACCGAGCGATGGACCTGTTGCCGGCGCTCAAGCCGCTCGGCAAGCGTCAGGCCGGATTGCTGTCGGGTGGCGAGCAACAGATGTTGGCCGTGGCGCGCGCACTCGTGTCGAACCCGAAGTGCCTGCTCGTCGACGAGATGAGCCTCGGCCTCGCACCGATCATCGTCGAGCGGCTCCTGCCGATCGTGCGCGATATCGCCGATCAGACCGGTTGCGGTGTGTTGGTGGTCGAGCAGCACGTGCACATGGCGCTCGAGGTCGCCGACCGTGGCTACGTGTTGAACCACGGCGAGCTCGTGCTCGAAGGCACGGCCGCCGAACTCAACGCGAACCGCCATGTGCTCGAGGCCAGCTACCTCGGCGAGGCGGCGCTGGACGAAGTGTGAGCAACCCGTTCGCCGCCGACCTGCTCGCAGGTCGCACCGCGTTGGTCACCGGAGGCGGATCGGGGCTCGGCTCGGCCATCGCCGAAGCGTTCAGCTCCGTCGGGGCGCACGTCGTCATCGCGGCCCGCCGTCGCGAACGGCTGGAGAGCGCGGCGGCCGAGATCGAACAACGCACGGGGAACGCCGTTGCGGTCGACGTGGTCGACATCCGCGATCGGACGACGATCGAGGCGCTCGCCGAACGACATCAGGTCGACGTACTGGTGAACAACGCCGGCGGTCAGTTCCCGCAGAAGGCGCGTGACTACAGCCCCAACGGCTGGGCGAGCGTGATCGATCTGAACCTCAACGGGACGTGGGCGATGACTCAGGTGTTCGGCAACCAGATGCTCGACGCGGGTGGTGGCGCCATCGTGCAGGTGGTTGCGATCGTCGGTCGGGGTCTGCCGGGCATCGCGCACACGGCCGCGGCTCGCGCCGGCGTGGTCGAGCTGACGCGCACGCTCGCGTACGAGTGGGGTCCGAGTGTTCGCGTGAACTGCGTGGCGCCTGGAGCCTTCCGTACCGAGGGCTGGCAGTCGACCTACGACGACGAGGTCGGCAGTGACATGTCGGGCGTGCCGATGCCGTACCCCGGCCGACCGAGCGACGTCGCGAACGCCGTGGTGTTCCTCGCGTCGCCGGCGGCAGCGTACGTCACCGGGGTGTGCCTGCCGGTCGACGGCGGCCACGTGCTCCACGGCCCGATCAGCGCCCTGCCTCCCGGCTCGTATCCCGAGCGCGAGCTGCCTCCGACCGACGGCTCCTGAGACCGCATCTCGTACGATCGGGCGATGGCCACGCTGTTCGCGCACATCATCGTTCGACCGGGTTCCGAGGCCCAGTTCGAGGACCTTGCGAGGACCTTGTACGAGCGAACGCACGCGACCGAGACCGAGGTGCTGCGCTACGAGTACTGGCGGGGTGCCGAGGAGCGCAGCTACTACACGCTGCTGTCGTTCACCGACCACCGCGGCTTCATCGCCCACCAGACGAGCGACCACCACGAGGTCGCTTCGCCGCAGCTCGGCGGCCTGATCGAGCGGCTCCGACTCGAGTGGCTCGACCCGGTCGAGGGTGCGTGCGAGTTGCCGTCGACGGCGATGCAGGACGCGCCCGCAGACGCGGACGAGCTGACGATCGCCTACACCGAGCGATTCGCCGCGATCATCGCTGCATGGTGGGAGCCGCTGCGCGCCGACGCCTGACGATCGAGCGCGCGCACACGTCGAGATCGGGTGCTGCGCCGGTCGCCGCCGTGATCGTGCCGGTCGCACTCGCGCGACCCAGTCTAGTTCGGGGGTCTCACAGTGATCTCGGGTCCGGAATGGCCTGCGCGGCCGCGGACGCGTCACGCCATCGGTGCTCGGCCACGGCCACTCAGCCGGCGTTCTGGGATGGGTCTCGGCCGTCGGCCAGTCGAGCATTATGGGCGAGTCCGGAAGCGTAAGTACTGCCGATCGTGCGTAGCCCCCCTGAGGTGAGCCCCCTGTAGTGGTCCAGTCGTTGTGTGACTCTGTTGTCCGGTTTCCGGGCAGGAAGAATCAGCAACGACATGTCATCGAACAAGCGCCGGCGGCACACGCCGGATCAGATCATCCGCAAGCTCGCCGAGGGCAACAAGCTCCTCGCGTCAGGCACCGAACTCGACGAGGTGTGCCGACACCTGGAGATCGCCGAGTCGACCTGGCATCGCTGGCTCGCCCAGTACGGCGGCATGAAAGCCTCCGACGCGAAACGGCTCAAGGAGTTGGAGGGTGAGAACGCCCGACTGAAACGACTG
>JBGTCW010000086.1:0-2740 GCA_041748635.1 Ilumatobacteraceae bacterium
GGGTGGGGGTCCGGGCGGGCGGGATGGGGCCTTGGTACCGTGTACGACGTCATGTCCACATGGGGTCCGTCCAAGAAGCGTTCGTCGTCGGCTGCCCGTTCGACGCAGCCGAAGAACGCTGCACCGACCCGGAAGGCAACATCGTCCGGGACCGCCGGCACGACGCGTGCGACGAAGGCCTCGGCGGCCAAGGGCCAGTCCGGTAAGGGTTCCGGCCGAGCGACGCGGCCGAAGGGGAGCGTCGACGACCTGACGCCGCCGGACGGGTCGGGATCGAGACGCGATCAGGCGCAGGCAGAGCTGCGCGATGCCGTCGATGGCCGCGAGCACGAGTTCATCGGCGTCGGACTCATCGGCGCTGCGGTCCTGCTCGGGTTGTCCGTCTACGTCAACCTCGCCGGACCGTTGGGACGCGGTATCGAGACCTTGGCCGGGTGGTTGTTCGGACTCGGTCGCTACGCCCTGCCGCTGGTGCTGGTCGCCATCGGGGTGGCGTTCCTGCGCAAGGGTCGCTCCGCCAGCCCGTTCCAGTTGGTCGTCGGCTGGTCTGTGATGTCGCTGTCGATTCTCGGGTTGCTGCAGGTGTCCCGTGGAGCCGAAGCACTCGGCGATGCCGCGGATGGAATCGCCGACGCCGGGGGTTGGATCGGTGCGCTGGTCGGCACGCCGCTCGAGGATCTCCTGGACACCGCCGGTGCCGCAGTGCTCCTGGTGTTGGCGTTCACCGGTGGCGCTCTCCTGGTGACGCGGACCTCGGTCAAGACGTTCGCCCAGCAGACGGGCGGGTTCCTTGCCGCGATCGGTACACCGCTCGGGCGAGCCGCGAAGTCGGGCATCAGCAACATCTCCACGCTCAGCAGCGACCGGGCCGCGGACGCTGCCGCCCGTGGAGGAACGAGCGACGGAGTGCTCGGCGAGCCGTCCGGGCTCGCACCGGGCCTGTACGACTTTGCTGCCGAAGGTGACGAACTGGGCGATGCGTTGCCGCCGCCGAAGCCACGCCGGACGCGCAAGCCCAAGTTCGACACCGGGAGCCAGCCTGCCGCATCGGTCGGCGACGGTGCTCGGATCGGCGAGTGGGTGCTGCCGCCGATGACGTTCCTCGAACGACCCGGTGAGCAGACGATCGATCGCAAGGCCGTCGAGGCTCGCGGGCGGATGTTGCACGAGTCGCTCGCGTCGCACGGCGTCGAGACGACGCTGCTCGGGATGACCGTCGGCCCGACGGTGACGCGCTACGAGCTCGAGCTCGGCCCCGGCGTGAAGGTTGCCCGGGTCACCAGTCTCCAGAAGGACATCGCCTACGCGATGGCCGCGGTCGACGTGCGCATCCTGGCGCCGATCCCGGGCCGCTCCGCGATCGGCGTCGAGGTGCCGAACCATCAACGTCAACTGGTTGCGCTCGGAGATCTGCTCGCGTCGCCCGAGGCGGCGAAGGCCACCCACCCGCTCGACGTGGCGATCGGCAAGGACATCGCCGGCCGAGCGGTCTTCCTCGATCTCGCTGCCACACCGCACATGCTCATCGCCGGCGCCACCGGTGCCGGCAAGTCGAGCGGCATCAACTGCATCATCACGTCACTGCTGATGCGCACCACTCCCGACGACGTGCGCCTCATCCTGATCGACCCGAAGCAGGTCGAGATGGGCCAGTACGCCCGGTTGCCGCACCTGCTCACCCAGCCGGTGACCAATCCGAAGAAAGCCGCCAATGCGCTCGGGTGGGCCGTGAAGGAGATGGAGCGCCGCTACGACCTGCTGTCGGAACTCGGCTATCGCGACATCGGCGGGTACAACAAGGCGTTCGCGAAGGGTCAGATCCAGCCGACGCTCGGCTCCGAGATCGAGTACGAACATTTGCCGTACATCGTGGTCGTCGTCGACGAGCTGAACGACCTGATGATGGTGGCGGCGCGTGACGTCGAGGAGTCGATCACCCGGATCGCTCAGAAGGCCCGGGCCGTCGGCATCCACCTGATCGTCGCCACCCAGCGACCGTCCGTCAACGTGATCACCGGCGTCATCAAGGCCAACATCCCGGCGCGCATGGCGTTCGCCGTGTCGAGCCTCACCGACAGCCGCGTGATCCTCGACCAGCCCGGCGCCGAGAAGTTGGTGGGTAAGGGCGACATGCTGCTGCTGCCCGGCAACTCGTCGGTCGCCAACCGCATCCAGGGCTCGTTCGTCAGCGAGGACGAAGTTCGCCAGGTCGTCGCCCACTGGCGCGCCCAGTCGCCCGAGCCCATCTACTCCAACGACGTCGAATCCGGCGGCGACGGTGCCAGCGGTGGCGACGGTGGCGGTTCCGGGTCGACCGGCCAGTCGTCGCTCGTACCGCCGCGTCCCGACGGGTTCTCCGGCAACGCGTCCACGGGGTCGATGGCGTCGATGGACGACTTCGACGTGACCTCCGACGCCAATGCGTTCTCGGCCGGCGACGACGACGAGGACACCGCGATGATGCGCCAGGCGATGGAACTCGTCGTGCGCAGCCAGCTGGGTTCGACCTCGATGTTGCAGCGCAAACTCAAGGTCGGCTTCGCCCGTGCGGGCCGCATCATGGATCTGCTCGAGCAGCGTGGCGTCGTGGGCCCGAGCGAGGGATCGAAGGCCCGGTCGGTCCTGATGACCGTGGAGGAGTTCGAACTCCTCCAGCAGAACGGCCAGGTCTGACCTCGAACGCGTGAACAAATGGTCGCCTGACAGGCGCATTTGTTCACGCGTTCGCTGCAGTGTCGCC
>JBGTCW010000087.1:0-3611 GCA_041748635.1 Ilumatobacteraceae bacterium
CCTCTGCACCGGCGACGGACTCTGCGTCGATCACTGTCCCGACGTGTTCGTGCAGCTCGAAGACGGTATTGCGTACGTCGTCGAGCAGGGTGAGGTGCTCAACGATCCGGGCGGGTCGGGCAGCCTCGCCGAGGTGACCGATCGAAACGTGTCCGATGCGATCCACGCAGCCGAGCTGTGCCCTGGTGAGTGCATCTTCATCGAGGTCGAGGTGCCGGTCGGCGTCGGTCGTGGTGACGACGACGCCGACGTGATCGATGTCGCCGACGACGCCGCGTAGGTCACCGGACGCGACGACACCGGGGGCGTGAACCCCCGGTGTCGATTCGATTCCGTGCCCCGAGGGGCGGATGATCAGAGGTAGTAGCCGAAGACGTCGACGATGACGTCGGTGCTGCCTGCCTGGTTGCCGTTGTAGACCCTGATCTCCCGCTCGGCGTCGACGGGGACGGTGATCGAGTTGGCGATCTGGATGTCGCCCGGGCCCCAGTTGACCAACGACGTCTCGGTCGAGGTGACGTCACCGGCGGTGACCGACAGGAAGTTCGGGCCGGTCATGTTCGCGGCCGTCAGGTTGATCTGGACCGCCGTCGCACCGATCGGTACCGAGTTGACGGCAGCCGGGATGACCGTGCCATTCGCGCTGCGGCCGTCCGCCACGCTGATCACGCGGTTGGAGTTCGGCGCCATGACGCCACGCAGTGGTGCCGGATAGTTCGGCTGGCGCGAGTCGTACACGCGCTGCGGGTTGATGGCGTGGAACGAGCCGGCGGTCGGGGAACCGGCGAGCTTGACGAAGCGCACTGCAGTGGCGTCGGTGGTGGTCGGCGCTGGAACGGTGAACCACAACGTGCCTGCGGCGTCGGCGTACAGCTCACCTGCGACGTGATCACCCGGGGTCGGTCCGGTGACGGCGCCGGTCAGCGGGACGAAGCGGATCTGTGCGCCACCGAGTGACGCAACTGCGAGACCGGTCGGGACTGGGTCGGTCGCCGCAGCTGCCGCGGGAGCGAGGTTGGCGGCGACGACACCGAAGCCATTTGCGTTGGCGGTCGATCCGTGGAGACCGTTGGCCACTTCGGCATTGCCGTATCCGCCGACCTGCCCGGGGAACGGTGCGGTGGAAGAGGGGACTGCACCTGCAACGCTCAGCGAACTCGGCCCTTCCGGACGCGCAGCGGACGGATCGTGGACGAGGGTCGTCGGCGTTTCGCTGGTGTTGTTCGTCAGCTGCCCAGCGCCCGTGCCCAACTGGAGTGAGCCTCCGTCAGCAGCGGAGGCCTTGCCGTTGCTCAGCAGGACGGCGCCGGCGGCGGCGCCAGCACCACCGATGGCGAGCTTGCGCAGCAGGGCGCGGCGGTCATGCGAAGTGAGTTCATCTGTCGTGTCGGTGGTGTCGTGTCGGTCTGATGTCGTGGTCATGAATTGCTCCTGAGTGGATGATTTGGCGGGTGTCACCGAACCGACGAGTCACGCTCGTCGTCATCGAACTGTAACATTGGCCGCTGACGGGTGGGTGTCGCCCCAAGGCGTTTCCGCTGCCACGCCGCTCAAACGTGCGATCGGATCCGCGTAGAATTGCTCCGATGCCGATGAGGACCGAGTGCAAGCACTTCGAGAGCCGCAGCTATCCCAACGGCGACACGGTTCGGAAATGCAACCTCGATCTCGCTCCGGACGCGCCGTGGCGTTGTCCGGATGGATGCTCGCGCTACGAACGGCGCCTCGCCGACGTGGCGTGGACGCACGGCACGCTCATCGTCCCGCCCACGCCGCCCGAGCCGGGTGGCCTCGACGACGGAACGGCCGCAGCGATCCTCGACCACGCCGAGGACATCTTGAACGCTGCCGGTGCGTCCATCCGCGCCGAGGTCGAGGCCGAACGCGCTCAGGAACAGGCGGGGTTCTTCAAACGACTGTTCAAGCGTCGGCGTTGAACGGTCGGTACCCAGCGGTGCGTGTGACGTGACCGTCGAGCGCGGAGTGGAACCAGCAGCCGAACCATCTGTCGAGCACGGCCGTTTCCCGGGCTGGGGCGTGGTTGCGGGTTGCTTCGTCGTCCTGACGGTTTCGTCGGGTCTCGGGTTCTACGGGCTGGCGGTCTACCTCAACGCGTTCAGCAAGGAACGCGACTGGCCGCTCGCCACGATCTCGCTCGCGACCACGGTGTTCTTCATCGTCGGCGGGGTTTCCGGGGTGTGGATCGCCCGGTGGATCGCCCGCTACGACGTGCGCATCGTGATCGTCGGCGGCGGACTCGTTGGCGGGGCATCGCTCGCCCTGCTCGGCCAGGTCGAGCATCAGTGGCAGCTCTTCGTGGTGTATGCGTGTTTCGCAGCCGGATGGGCCGCCGCCGGCTTGGTGCCGACCACGACCGTGGTCACGCGCTGGTTCCACACGAAGCGATCGGTCGCACTGTCGGTGGCCTCGACGGGGCTGTCGGTCGGCGGCATCCTGATCACCCCGTTCGCCAAGCAGTTGCTCGACAGCCGCGGCCTGGCCGCTGGCACGCCGTGGCTCGGCGCACTGTTCGTCGTCGACATCGTGCCGGTCGCGTGGTTCGTCGTGCGTGCCGATCCGGAGGCAGAGGGGTGGGCGCCCGACGGCATCCGTCGAGTTCGAGGTGAGGTGCCACCGCCGCTCGCCGGTCTCGCCTTCGCCGACGCGATCCGAACGAGATTCTTCGTCGCCGCGACGGTTGGGTTCCTGCTCGCGTTCGCCGCGCAGGTGGGCGGGATCCAGCAGTTGGTGAAACTCGTCGAGGACCGCACCGACGAGCGCACGGCACAGTTCGCGCTCACGGTGATCGCGGGAACGTCGGTGGTCGCCAGGCTCGTCGGAGGTCGCGTCGTGCAACGAGTGCCGATGATGCGACTCACGATCGTCCTGGTGGTGACCCAGGCGGTTGCACTGTTGATGCTCGGGCTGGCCGAGGCGACCTGGTTGCTCTTCGTGGCGATCGTGCTGTTCGGCGCCACGATCGGCAACATCTTGATGCTGCAGCCGCTGGTGATCGCTGAGCGCTTCGGTGTGCGGGACTATCCCCGGATCTTCAGTCGCACGCAGCTGTACTCGATCACCGGCACCGCCGGGGGGCCGCTGCTGCTCGGGGCGCTGTACGACGTCGGCGGTTCGTATCGGCTGCCGTACGCCGCGGCTGCCGCGTGCTCGATCGCCGGCGCCTTCGCGCTGTCGCTCGGCGGGCCCGCCACCCCCGACCCGTGACGATTACAACAGGGGTCAGACCCCAGATGTAATCGTCACGTCGCAGCGTCCGGTGCCGTCGGCGAACGAGCGGCGGCCTGCGTCGGTAGCGTGGACGGTGGCCGCATCACCATGAGCCAACCGAGAGGAGCGGCGATGAGCGAGACCCTGCGAGACATCGAGGAACTGACCAACGCCGGCTATCAGTACGGCTTCAGCACCGAACTCGACACCGACATCGCTCCGCCCGGGCTGAGCGAGGACGTCGTGCGGTTGATCTCGGCGAAGAAGAACGAACCCGAGTGGCTGCTCGAGTGGCGCCTGTCGGCCTACGAGGCGTGGACGCGCATGGACGAGCCCGACTGGGCGAAGCTGCAGATCGCTCCGATCGACTATCAGTCCATCAG
>JBGTCW010000088.1:0-5865 GCA_041748635.1 Ilumatobacteraceae bacterium
CGGCGTCGGCGTGCTCACGACCGCGGGCCTGCGCTGGTATCACAGCGAGCCCGGACGGGTCGGGGCCACCACCTCGTGGCGGCGGTTGCCCGTCGCTGTCTCGTTCGGGGTCGTCGTTGCCCTTGCGGCGGGAATCGTCGGACCGAGGCTTCCGGGCGCCGACGCCGCTGCGCTGTACGAGACCAGTGGTCGCGGGGGTGGCGTCACCCAGGTGGTCAGCCCGCTCGTCGACATCAGGTCGCGCCTCACGAACCGCACGACGACCGAACTGTTCCGCATGCGCGCCGACGTCGAGTCGTACTGGCGCCTCTCGGCACTCCCCGAGTTCGACGGCTCGACCTGGCGACTTCCCGAACGAGAGCTGGATTCGTTGAACGGCGGAACCGGTGCACCCGCCGGCCCGCTCGTCGAGAACCGTCAGCGGCTCACCGTCGGTGCGCTCGGGGGCACCCTCGTGCCCGCCGCACCCGATCCCGTCCAGGCGTCGCCGCCCGGCGACCTCCGTTGGGCTGAGGAAACCTCGACGCTGGTGAGGATCGACCGAGACCTGGAGACCGGCGACGTCATCGACATCGTCTCGACGGCGCCGGTGCTCGACCGGGAGCGGCTGTCCGCAGCCACCTCGAACGAGCCCGGCGATGCGATCTACACGAGCGTGCCGACCGACCTGCCCGACGTCGTTGGTGCCACGGCTCGCCGGGTGAGCTCGGGCGCTCGCAGTACCTACGAGGCGGCGCTGTTCGTGCAGGCGTGGTTCCAGCGCGAGTTCGAGTACAGCCTCGAGGTGCAGCGAGGCCACGGCAACTCGGCGATCGAGAGCTTCCTCGAGAATCGAAAGGGGTACTGCGAGCAGTTCGCCGGAACCTACGCCGCGATGATGCGAACGCTCGGGATCCCGTCACGCGTCGCTGTCGGGTTCACGTCGGGCGTCGCCATCGGCCCAGGCGAGTTCTCGGTGCTGGGTCGCAACGCCCACGCCTGGCCCGAGGTGTGGTTCGACGACATCGGATGGGTCGCGTTCGAGCCGACACCCGGACGCGGTGCACCCAACGCCGAGAGCTACACCGGGCTCAGTCCCCGACAGGACACCACTGCCTCCGCCGCCGACATCGACACGTCGCCGATCACCTCGCCGGCCGTCCCACCGCAGTCGCCGATCGACGGTGGGCTCAACATCCCCGAGTTCGACGGCGTCACGCCACCCGACGGCGAGACGAGCGGCTCCACTCCCCAGCCCGACGAGACCGCCGACGACAGCAGTCCGTGGATCGCGACCGCAGTGCTCGCTCTGTTGGGCGCCATCATCGGCGCACCGGCACTCATTCGTTCCCTCCGACGTCGGCGTCCCACCCGATCGGTCGACGCTCAAGTAGCCGACGCCTGGCAGCGAGCGACCGATGCGGTCTCGGCCGTCGGCGTCCCGCTGCATGCCAGCGACACCCCGCTCGAAGTGGCGGCGAGCACGCGGCGCCACTTCCCGTTGGTCGCTCGGCCGATGACGTCGTTGGCGGAGGTCGTGACGGCGGCCATGTACGGCGCCGACGGGACCGCCGAGTTCGACGTCTCGGGCGCCTACGGTGCAAGCATCCTGCACGACTGCCGCAACTGGGCCAAGCAGATCGACCGTGTGGCGATGGAGTCGCTCGACTGGCAGCAACGAACCCGCCGGTACTTCACGTCGTGGCGGTGATTGTCGACGGTGAGTGCCGTCAGCGCGTGGCGTCGTCGTCGACGTCGGGTCGACGACCGCTCAACCACGCCGAGATGGGCAGCTGACCGAGCCGCTCACGCCCGAGGAGTCGAACCTCGGACTCGAGCAGGATCGCCATCACCAGCACGAGCACGAACCCGCCGAAGGCCACGACGAAGCTCACCGCCAGCCCCCCGATGGTGATCACGAGGCCCACGATCAGCCCGAGGGCCAGCAAGATCGAGCGCCGACGAGACACTCGGTAGCCGCGTTGGGAGAACGTCGGGTCCTGTTCGAGCTCTTGCTCGATCTGTCGCAGGATGCGCTGTTCTTCCTCGGAGAGAGGCACAGCGCTCATCATCGCACGTTTCGAGTCGATCCTCAACGCGGTGCGCGGCTTTCTGGGCCCCATTGTTGTTCGCCTCGGCGAACCACCCGGAGACGGCCGGATTCCAGAGCGCTCGCCGGGCCGATCGCCGAGTCGCCGAAGCGTTCCCGGATCTGGTCGAGGGCCTCGGTCGTGGCGACCCAGTCGGGCTCCTCACCGAGCACGTCGTCGATGCTGAGCTGGCGACTACTCGGACCGAGATTCGATGCTGCCACCCCCAGCAGGCGCACGCCCGGCGACGGGTCGATTGCCTCGAGCAGCGGGGCGAGCAGCCCGATGATCTCAGGAGCCAGGTCGAGCGGGTCGGCGCTGGTGACCGACCGGGTGATCGTGTGGAAACCGGCATCGAAGCGGAGCTTCAGCGACACCGTTCGGGCGCCGACGCCTGCCGATCGCAGACGAGACGACACCGCATCGGCGAGGCGAACCAGCTCGCGCTGCAACTCCGCGTGGTCGAACTTGTTCGTCGAGTAGGTCTCTTCGTGACTGATCGACTTCGCCTCGCGTTCGGGCTCGACCGGCCGATCGTCGACGCCGCGCGACAACGCCAGCAAGTGCCGGGCCTGTCGGGACCCGAGTGCGGACGCCAGCACGGACTCGTCGACGGCGGCGAAGTCGGCGACGTGGCGGATCCCGATGCGGTGCAGCTTGTCGAGGGTGACCGGGCCGACACCCCAGAGCCGCTGGACCGCCAGAGGGTCGAGGAACTGGCGCTCGCTACCAGGCTGGACCACCACGACCCCACGGCCGGGTTCGACACCGGCCGGGGACGCACGAGGTTTCGCCTCGACCGAAGCCAGCTTCGCGACGAACTTGTTCGACGCCACACCCACCGAACACCCGAGCGACAGCTCGTCGGCCACGTCGCGACGGATCATGTCGGCGATCTCCGATGCTGATCCGAACAGGCGCACCGACCCGGTGACGTCGAGGAATGCCTCGTCCAACGAGAGGGGCTCGACCACCGGCGTGTAGCGATCGAGGATCTCACGAACCTGCGCACTCACTTCCGAGTACAGCGCGTGGTCGCCCGGCAGGAACACGGCATGGGGACATCGACGCTTGGCCACCGCCGACGGCATCGCCGAGTGCACTCCGTAGCGACGTGCTTCGTACGACGCCGCAGCGACCACCCCGCGGTTGCCGGTGCCGCCGACCACGACGGGCTGGGAGCGCAGCTCGGGTCGCCGACGGAGTTCGACCGACACGAAGAAGGCATCCATGTCCACGTGCAGGATCTGGCGCGGCCCGGTCACCTGCCCAGTGTGGCCGGTTACGATCCGCGTGGTGAACACCCCGCCAGCGCCCGACACCGATCGATCACTTTCGGCGCTGCCGTCGGTCGGTGTGCGAGTCGGAGCCTTCGCGGCGATCCTGCTCAGCGGGCTCGCCGGTGGTCTGATCGGATATTCGCTCATCGCCCTGCAGTGCGATGGGGACTGTGCCGTGCCGAAGGGCGTCGGCCTGCTCGTCGGCTCGCTGGTTGCTGCTGGCGGCATGGCGATCGTCGCGGTGCTGGTGATGCGCGCCGTCGGAGAATGGCGCGAACTCGAAGACCGCACCGGGGCCGGACACGCGCCCCGATGACCGACGAACCGGCGCTTGCCAACCTTCGCGAGCTCGCCGTCGAACTCGCCACTGCCGCCGGAGCCCTCGCACTCGTCGGCCGTCGGAGCCTCGGCGTCGGGCAACCGATCGACCACGACACCAAGTCGAGCCCCACCGATCCCGTGACCGAGTTCGATCGCGCCGCCGAGACGCTCATCGTCGACACGCTGCGCAGCCGACGACCCGACGACTCGATCGTCGGCGAGGAGGGAGCCGACCACAGCGGATCCTCCAGGTTCGAGTGGCACATCGACCCCATCGACGGCACCGCGAACTTCGTCTACGACCTGCCCGCGTGGTGCACCTCGGTCGCTGTGGTCGACGAACACGGGCCCCTCGCCGGCGCAGTGTTCGCCCCGGTGACCGACGAACTGTTCTCCGCAGCGCGGGGGTGCGGCGCGACGCTCAACGGCGAGCGAATCCGCTGCTCAACGGCAACGCAACTGGCGACGGCACTCGTCGGGACCGGCTTCAGCTACTCGCCGACGGTGCGTGAACTCCAGGCCCGCCGACTCGCCACCCTGCTCCCGCGGGTCCGCGATGTGCGGCGACTCGGATCGGCGGCGCTCGACCTCTGCCTGGTCGCATCCGGGCGACTCGATGCCTACTACGAGGAGCACCTCAACTCGTGGGACTACGCGGCCGGCGCGCTCATCGCGGCCGAAGCCGGAGCGGTCACGTCGAATTTCGGTGACGGACCGCCGGGCACCGACGCAGTCGTCGCGGCAGCTCCGCAGCTCCATGGGGTGCTGCACGCGTTGCTGGCGGCGATCGACGACGCAACGATTCACGGCACGATCGACGGCGCAGTGACCACTGCGTCGCGCGGCGACTGAGGCGACATGGTCGTGCGAAGCCGTCGGGATGCGGCATCATGGTGGTGTGGGTACACGCATCCTGGCCGTCGAAGACGATGAACGCATCCGGTCGGCGGTCAAGCTCGCCCTCGAGGACGAAGGGTGGATCGTCGACGAGGCCGAGAGCGGTGAGCAGGCGATCGAGATGTTCGCACGATCGAATCCCGACGTCGTCCTCATCGACATCATGCTGCCCGGGATCGACGGATTCGAGCTCTGCCGGACGCTTCGTCGCACCAGTGATGTCCCGGTGGTCATGGTCACCGCCCGCAACGACACCCACGACGTCGTGGCCGGCCTCGAGGCGGGCGCCGACGATTACCTGACCAAGCCGTTCGCACCCAAGGAACTCTCGGCACGCATCCGAGCACTCCTGCGACGCATCCGACCGAGCGTGCACGGCCACGCACGACTGAGCTTCGGCGATCTCGAGCTGATCCCGGACGAAGGCAAGGTGCTGCGCTCCGGCGAGGAGGTCCACCTCACCAAGACCGAGTTCCGACTGCTCTGCGAACTGGCCGAGAGCCCCGGCAAGGTGCTGAGCCGTGAGGTGCTGCTCGACAAGGTGTGGGGGTACGACTACTTCGGTGACGGCCGCCTCGTCGACGTCCACGTCCGTCGATTGCGTACCAA
Organism: Ilumatobacteraceae bacterium; assembly: GCA_041748635.1. GTDB lineage: Bacteria > Actinomycetota > Acidimicrobiia > Acidimicrobiales > Ilumatobacteraceae > Sva-07. Next base: position 5,177 of record JBGTCW010000088.1, read on the forward strand.
GGTCGAAGCGGACCCGGCAAACCCGCGTCACGTCGTCACGGTGCGCGGGCTCGGGTACCGGCTGCAGACGTGAACGAAGGCGGTTGGATCCGTCGCCTGATCAACCGTTCCCGTCCGGCGGCGCTCGGTCTCCGGCGGCGCATTCTGTTGATCTTCACGCTCGGATCGCTGCTGCTGTCGGTGTTCCTGGCCACGACCACCTACGGACTGACCCGATCGAACGTGGTCAACGAGCGCATCGACACCGCGATCAACACCTCGCAACGCAATGCCCAAGGCGTCGAGCGCGACCTCAGGTCTCGACCGACGAACGCCGAAGCGGCCCGAGCCTCGCTCACCCGGATCGGGGTGTCCGACTACCTGATCTGGTACCCCGAGCAATGGAGCGGCGGTGGCACGACCTTCCGCGACGCCGACGTTCCGCCAGCCCTCGTCACCCGGGTGATCGACGAGGCGACATCGGCCAGCCAGATCGTTCAGCTGGGCGACGAGCTGAGCATCGTCGTCGGGTGGGACATCCCGGGCATCGGCGCCTACTTTCAGGCGTTCAGTCTGGACGAGGCCGACTCGACCCTGTCGAGCGTTCGCCTGTCGTTGGTGCTCGCTGCTGCGATCACGACCGGGCTCGGCGTGCTGCTCGGCGTTTTCGCGGCCCGGCGCGCCGTGCGACCCGTCGGCACGGCGGCGCA
>JBGTCW010000089.1:0-3435 GCA_041748635.1 Ilumatobacteraceae bacterium
GACGACTCGATCTGGCTCGCCCACGACTTCGTCGACCTGTCGTGACCCGACCGTCGAGCCGCTCCCGTACGGTCGCAGTCGCCGTGGTGTTGAGCTCCGTCATCGCGACCTCCTGTGCCTCCGATGACGGCATCGACGAGACGGCGATCATCTCGTCGACCGTGCGGGTGCGAGCCGAGGGATGCGGGCCCCGCACGGGTCTGGGCACCGGTACCTCCGTCTCGGACGGACTCGTCATCACTGCCGCACACGTGGTCGCGGGAAGCGACCTCGTCGAGGTCGTCGACGAGCGGGGGGTGGCCACGACGGCGTTCGTCGTGCTCCTCGACGATGAACTCGATGTGGCCGCGCTCCGGCCCACCGCGGCGATCGAGTCGGCGATCGAGCTCCGACCCGAGCCGGGGCGCGCCGGGGATCAGGGCGTCATCGCCCTGCCGACCGCCGACGACTCCTTCGAACTGGTCGACGTCGAGGTCCGCCAGCGCGTCGCGATTCGCACGACCGACATCTACCGAGATGCCGACGTGGAGCGGCCCGGTCTGCGCGTGGCGCTCGCAGTCGAGCCGGGCGACTCGGGTGCGATGGTCCACCTGGCTGGCGGTGGCGTCGGCATCGTCTGGAGCCGCAGCACCGAAACGGTCGATCAGGCGTGGACGGTCGATCTCCCCCCGGAACTGCTCGATGCATCGACGCGTCGAGCGCTCGGCGTCGCCGTGGACACCGGTCGGTGCCCGTGAACGACCCGCCGGCGCGTCAGGGCGCTCCGAGCACTCGATCGAGGTACGCGTTCCGGAACGTTCCCGTCGGATCGAGCTTGGCCCGCCACGACTGGAACGTGTCCCACTCGGGATAACGGTGCGCGAGCGTGAGCGAACTCTGGTAGTGCAGCTTGCCCCAGTGCGGGCGGCCGTTGTAGTCGTTCATGATCTGCTCGACGCCTTGGAAGTAGGCCTCGTAGGGAACGCCGATGTACTGGTGCACGGCGATCCACCCCGAGTCGCGTCCGTTGGCGGTCGACAAGGGGATGTCGTCGCCTCGCGACGAGCGGACCTCGATCGGGAACATCGGTGGGTACGGCAGACGTGAGGTCAGGTCGACGATGCGACCGATCGCATCGGGCACCGCGTCGAACGGCACCCCGTACTCCATCTCGACGAAGCGCACGTGTCTCGGACTGCAGAACACCCGGTCGCTGCGATCGACGACATCGCGTTCGGACGCCGCCGACATCACCAACTTCGCGACCTTGGGAGCCAGCCCTGGGAATCGCCGACCGACTCGACAGACCGCACCGAACGCCAGGTTCTCACCGACCCACTTGTCGCGCACATATCCGAGTCTCGACTGCGGTCGGGGCGCTTCGTCGGTGCGCGAGTTGCGCTTCACCTGGCAACGGCGAGCGCCGGGCATCAGATAGAACTCGACGTGGTCGGTCGAACGCATGACGTTGCCGAAGTCCGCGAGCACATCGGTGAGCACCTCGATCGTCTCGACCGCATGCAGGTTGAACGCCGGGACACACCGCAGCGTCACCTCGGTCAGGATCCCGAGCGCACCGAGACCGACTCTGGCCACCCGCAACAGCTCCGGTTCGTGCTGTTCATCGGCCCGAAGGATCGTGCCGCCACCCGTCACGATCACGAGTCCGACGATGTTGGTCGACAGGTTCGACAGGTCGACGCCGGTGCCGTGGGTCGCCGTCGAGGTCGCACCGGCGATCGACTGGGTGTCGATGTCGCCGAGGTTCGGGAGGGCGAGGCCGAGCTCGGCCAATCGCTGGTTGAGGTCGCGCAGCCGGATACCCGCCTGGACGGTGACATCGCACCCGTCCACCGCCAACACCTGGTTCATGGCGGCGAGCGACAACAGATGACCGTCGGTCATCGCGGTATCGGTGAACGAGTGAGCGCCGCCGATCACCTTCACCCGTTCGCCCGCATCCGCAGCGGTGCGCACGATCTTCTCCACCTCGTCGGTGTATCTCGGCTCGTGGACCTGCGCCGGCAGGCAACGTTGGTTGCCGGCCCAGTTCGTGGTGGGGACTGCCATCTCCGCAGCGTAAACCGGCTCGGGCGTCGCTGCGTCAACGACCGCTGACCGCGTCGATGAGCACCTCGACGGTTGTCACGAGTTCCTCGATCGTGGTGGTGTAGTGCACCGACAGGCGCAGCAGTGTCGGCAGCGCACGGCGCTCGACGTCCCAGCGCGAGGAATCGGCAAGCGTCGTGGTTGCGTTGACGCCCTGGCGAGCGAGCACCTTCTGGAGTTCGCTCGCGTCCACGACATCGCTCGCACAGGTGACGATGCCGCAGCGGACCGACCCCTCGTCGTACACCGTGAGGCCGGCGGCGGCGAGCATGGAACGCAGCTGTTCGGCTCGCTCGCCGACCGTCGCTTCGATCCGATCGATGCCCCAGTGCAACGCGTGGTCGACAGCGGCACCGAGACCCAACCATCCGGCGACGCTGTGTTCCCAGTGCTCGAACCGGCGAGCTCCCTCGCGCCACACGAACCGGTCGCCCGCCGTCAACTCGGCACCATGGTGGTCGGGGTGGCTCGGGGCCATCCGCTCGACGATCGCGTCGCTGACGTACAGGAACCCGGTCCCCCGCGGCCCACGCAAATACTTGCGGCCGGTCGCCGACAGCAGATCGCAGCCGATCTCGCCCACGTCGATCTGTCGCTGCCCGACCGACTGGCACGCGTCGAGCAGGAACGGAACCCCGGCCTCCCGGGTGAGCGCGCCGACCTCGGCGGCCGGATTGACCAACCCGCCATTGGTCGGCACGTGGGTGAGCGACACCATCGCCACGTCGAATCGCTCCAACCGATCAGCGATGGCACCGACGTCGACCTCGCCGGCGGGAGCACTCGGCACACGGTCGATCACCACGCCTCGGCGCTCGGCCGCGGCCAGGAACCCGACGATGTTCGCTCCGTACTCGTGGTCGTGCACCACGATGTGCTGGCCAGGCTCCATCGGCAACGACCAGAACGCCGCGTTCCACGCTGCGGTCGCATGCTCCATCCGGGCGATCTCGTGCGGTCGTGCCCCGATCAGTCGGGCGATCGACTCGTAGACGGCACCGTGTCGAGGCCGTGCCGCAGCAGCGGCCTCGTAGCCACCCATGGTCGCCTCGTCGCGAAGATGACCGATCTGCGCATCGAGGACCACCTGCGGCGGAAGCGACGAACCTGCGTGGTTGAGGTGGATCACCTCGGCACATCCCGGCGTGGCCGCCCGAGCCGCATCGATCTCGTCGGCCGTCATCACTGCCATCGCAGCGACGCTAGCGATCAGATCAGCGCGTCGAGGAGCGCGTTCTCGACCACCTCGGTCAACGCCGGATGGATGTAGAACACCTGGCGCGCGACGTCCTCGGCGCGCTGGTCGAACTGCATGGCCTGGATCAACGGTTGGATGATCGACGACGC
>JBGTCW010000090.1:0-3795 GCA_041748635.1 Ilumatobacteraceae bacterium
GCGCCGTGTTCGGGCCTGGGCGCACTGCGCCGCCGCGCCGACGCCCGCTGGCGGATCGAACCGAACGATGTCGTCGAGTTGGCCGCGCTGCAGCGTCGGCTGTTGGAGTCGGCGGCGATGCTCGTGGCCCCCGGGGGCCGACTGGTGTACAGCGTCTGCACGATCACCGCTGCGGAGTCGGTCGACCATCCGATCCCGGTCGGGTTCGAAGTCGATCCGTCACCTCCGCCTGCTGGCACGTGGCGTCCGTTCCGCCAGGGCTGGCGGGTGCTGCCACACGATGCCGACACCGACGCCATGGTGATGATTCGCTACCGTCGAGCGTCGTGAGCGACGACACCATTCGCCCCCGCGCCAAGGTGCTGACGGTCAGCGATGGCGTCGTCCACGGCACCCGCGACGATCTCAGCGGCAGAGCCCTCGTCGAGTTCCTGTCCGCCAACGGTTTCGACGTCGTCGAACAGCGCGTGACCGCGGACGGTGCCGATCTGGTGGCGGCGGCGCTCACGGAGATGTGCGAGGGGTACGCCGGACTCGTCGTGTCGACCGGGGGCACCGGTTTCGCGCCGCGTGACCAGACGCCGGAGGGAGCGCGTGCCGTCATCGAGCGTGAGGCGCCGGGTCTCGCCGAAGCGATGCGACTGTGCAATCCACTCGGGCGGCTCTCGCGCGGGATCGCAGGGATCCGCGGCCAGGCGATCATCGTCACCACGCCGGGCAGCACGAAGGGGTGCGTCGAGCAACTCGGCGCCGTGATCGACGTGCTTCCCCACGCGCTGCGCCTCCTCGCTGACACCGACACCAGCCACTGAGCGGCGCCTTCCTACACGTTCACGTTGCAGTTCGGATGGGGCGGGTCATCTGGAATGCAACACAAACGGCTGGGGAGGGGGGCGGAGGGGACCGGTAGCCTCGGCGACCATGCTGCGCTTGGTCCTTCCGAAGGGTTCTCTGGAGAAGGCGACGCTCGACCTGTTCGAGCAGGCGGACCTCCCGGTGCGCCGATCCTCGGCGGTCGAATACCAGGCCACGATCGACGACCCCCGGATCGAGTCGGTCCGTATCCTGCGTCCGCAGGAGATCCCGACCTACGTTGCCGAGGGCCTGTTCGACATCGGCATCACGGGACGCGACTGGGTCGAGGAGACCGGCAGCGTGGTCACGAGTCTCGGCGAGTTGAAGTACTCCAAGGCGACAAGCAACCCGATCAAGCTCGTGGTGGCGGTCGCCGGTGACAACCCGGCCTCGAGTGCGGACGACCTCCCCAGCGGCGTGCGCGTCCAGTCCGAGTATCCCGAGCTCACGAAGCGGTTCTTCGCCGAGCGCGGAGTCGACGCCCAGGTCCGGCTCTCGTACGGGGCGACCGAGGCGAAGATCCCCGACATTGCCGATTGCGTCGTCGAGATCACCGAGACCGGCCGCGCACTCCGAGCGGCCGGGCTGAAAGTGATCGACACGATCATGCTGAGCTACACCGAGGTCGTCGCCAATCCCGAGTCGGTGAAGGACCCCGACAAGGCCAAGGCGATGGAGCAGATCATGACCTTGCTCAACGGTGTCCTCGACGCCCGCGGGAGGGTGCTGCTCAAGCTCAACGTCACCGAGGAGCACCGCGATGCCGTACTCGCCGTGCTCCCGTCGATGAAGTCACCGACGATGTCACCGCTCGCGGGTGGCGGGTTCGCCGTCGAGTCGGTCGTCGAGAAGAAGATGATCAACCTGGTGATTCCGGCGCTGCGCGACGCCGGCGCGACCGATCTGGTCGAGATGCCGATCGCCAAGATCGTGCCGTGACCGAACTCGAACGAGGCGCCGCCCGACGGGGCACCGTGGCCGCCTTCGACGAGGCAGCCGGCATCGGGACGATCACGACGGTCGACGGCGCCGTGTTCGGCTTTCACTGCATCGAGATCGCCGACGGCTCTCGCACGATCGAGCCCGGCACCGAGGTGAGTTTCCAACCACTCGCCAAGTTCGGTCGCTGGGAGGCGGCGAGCATCCGTTCGTGAACGCCGATCCGCGACTCGCACGCGAGCGGCACATCGTCGACGTTCTCATGGCACTCCGAGTGGGGGAAGTGACCACCTACGGTGATGTCGCCGAGGTGGCGGGCCATCCGAAGCAGGCGAGGTTGGTCGGACGCATCCTCGCGTCGACGGATCGTGAGGTGCCCTGGTGGCGTGTCGTCGCTGCCGGCGGCCGGATCGTCAGCGGCCATCCCGACGAGCAGTGTGCGCTGTTGCGGGCCGAGGGCGTGACGGTGGTCGACGGCCGCATCCGCAACGCCCCCGTCGGTCGCTTCCACCGACCCCACTGACAACCATCCACCCACCCACCAACCCCAACCCAATTCCGAAATTTGCGCACCAGCGACCCACCTCTGGGCCGATCTGCGCACATTTCGGGTTGGATCAGGGCTCGGAGGTGTCCTGTTGGCCCTTGATCTGGACGAAGGCGAGGCGGATGTTGTTGAGGGCATCCTGCATCGTCGGATGATCCTCGCCGAGACGTTCCCCGAGGCCGTCGACGAGACACGCGACGGCATCGATCGCCAGTGCCGCCTGGCGCAGGTCCGGCGGCGCCGCGGACAGGTGAATCGCAGCGAGTTCGTACAGGCCCATCACGTGATTGGTGACGACGACCTCAGCGGGGACCCCGGCAAGACGCTCGCGGGCCTCCTGCATCGCGAGTTCGGCGTCGGCGAGCGCATCGGTCGTGGCGGCGTCGAGGTCGTCGTCCAGACCATCCTCGAGGCCATCGGGGTCCCATTCAGTGGTTTCGTCACTCACGTGCGGTACCCTACCGAGCACAATTGAGGCGAAGTGGGGGAGACCCCCACCCGGCCAGTTCTGCTGCGCCCGGGTCACAAGGCTGAGACCTGCAGCATGTCTGAGGGTCGCTCCGCGTGCGGTTCGCGTCGAGCGCCAACATATTCAGACACTGGGGAGGCCCATTGCACAGGAGTGATCAGCCATAGCACCGCGACCAGAACAACGGGGCGACCAGCACCGCGTCAACGACCGCATCCGGTCCCGTGAAGTCCGTCTCATCGGACCGACCGGGGATCAACTCGGAATCAAGGCCGTTCCCGATGCGCTGAGAATGGCCCGAGGTCTCGAACTCGACTTGGTCGAAGTGGCCCCGAACGCCAACCCTCCCGTCTGCCGGATCATGGATTACGGCAAGTTCAAGTACGAAGAGGGCCAGAAGGCAAAAGAAGCGCGCAAGAAGTCGACCAACGTGTCGGTGAAGGAAGTCAAGTATCGGCCCAAGATCGGCCGGGGCGACTTCGACACCAAGACCCGCAACGTGATCCGATTCATCGAAGAGGGTCACAAGGTCAAGATCACCTTGCAGTTTCGCGGTCGCGAGATGGCACATCCAGAGCTCGGGTCGAAGATTCTCGACGACGTGCTCGAAGCGGTGGGTCCGGCAGCGAAGGTGGACACGCAGGCGCGCCTCGAAGGCCGCAGCATGTCGATGACGTTGTCGCCCGACAAGCAGGCCCAAGAGGCGATGAAGAAGGCGGCACTCGAGGCCGAGCGCAAGGCCCTGGCCGAAGCGTCCGAAGCAGAGGTGGAGGCGGTAACGCCCGAGACCGAAGCGGAGGCACCAGCGGAGGAAGCAGCAGTGGACGAAACGCCCGACACGATCGTCGCCAGCGAACAATCAGAAGGAGCATCCGATGCCGAAGATGAAGACATCGAAGACGGCAGCTAAGCGATTCAAGACGACCGGCAGCGGTCGTCTGCGTCACGAGCAGCAGAACAACCAGCACAAGTTCGAGTACAAGTC
>JBGTCW010000091.1:0-1613 GCA_041748635.1 Ilumatobacteraceae bacterium
CGTCGATCAGATGGACACGCATGTCGCGCACGTTAGGCCGTCCGACGGTCGACGTTGTGCACGGACTTCGTCAACTTCGTCTCAGCGAAGCCTCAAGAACCGCAGTGGGTGGGTCGATACAACTCAAGCGACACCCGAGTAGTCGAACACCACTGAGCCATGACGACACGACCCTCCTCCTCAGCCCGAACCGTCCTGTGGCAGCCGCCGCAGGTTCGGCACCGCTCGTTCCCTCGCAAGGACCTCCGATGACCGAACAATCAGACGCCACCCGTTCCAGCATCGTCACTGCGGTGCAGCAGGAGCTGGCCCGATTCAGCGAGCAGGTCTCGTCCGAGATGCAACGAATCCGGTCGGAGCTGGCCTCCGAACGGGCTGCCCGAGTGCGCAGCGAGGAAACCCTCCGTTCGCTGCTGCCCACGATCGAAGATCGACTGGCCGACCACTCGGCGCAGACGAAGCGTCGCCACGACGAGATCGAAGTGCGCATCGGCCGCCTCGCAGAAGAGACGAACACCGGCCTCGTCGCCGCCGTCGAGTCGGCAGCCCGCCCGGTCATCAAGCAGCTCGAACACCGCCACGGCCAGCTCGAGACGGAACAGGCCGCACTCGGCGCGACCGTGCGCCGTTTCGACGAGCAGGTCGGTGCACTGGTCCAGCACGTCAACGCCGTCAGCGGCGCCACCGACGCTCGTCTCGACGAGGTCTCTGCTGAGGTGACCGACGAACTCGAGAGTCGCTTGGCCACGTTCCAGATTCGCATCGATGAGGTGGCAGCGCAGGCGGCGCGCCAGCAGGCGGAGGTTTCGAACGTCGTCGGCTCGAGGGTCGACCAGGCCGAGGACCGGATCAACGAGCGCATCGTCATCGCCGAGGCCCGTGTCAATGAGCATCTCGGTCAGCGAATCGCCGACATGGACGCGTACGTCGGGCGCATCAGCGCCGGCCTCGACGACGCCGTCGCCACGATCAGCGATCGCATCGCTGGGGCCGAAGGTCGTTTCGACGACGTCAACGCGGCGATCGATGCGATGGCGGTCCGAGTCGACAGCGTCGACGTCGATGCAATCGACGAGATGAAGGATCGGGTCATGAGCGCCGCCGGTGAGGTCGAACTCGTTCGTATCGAGGTCGAGCGGTTCCAGAAGTCGATGGGCGATTCGCTGGACAAGACCGTCGGCCGCATCGTCGAACTCGAGACGCAGCTCCAAGAACAGCACATGGACGTCGAGACCGCCGTGCAGCTCGAACGGCTCGAGGAGGTCGAGCGGGCACTACTCGCCCTCGACCCGGGCCAGTTCGTCCGTCGAGACGAAGCCGGCTCGTCGTCGTCCGTCGACCGCAGCGCACTCGATCCCCTGAGTCAACCCACCCCGTTCGAGCCGCAGGCCGCGGCGCAGTACTGAGACCGAAGGTAGCCCCATGGCACTCCGAAAGCCCCGACCCGAAGACATGGCACCGTCCAGTGGCGGCGCCGCGACCGCGCTGGCCGAGGCACCGGGCGTCAAGCAGGGTGAATCCATCGACGAGTGCAACGCTGTCGGCGAGTCGCTGATCGCCGGCGGACACCTGTCGCGCGAGTCGTTCGACACGGTGTCGGCCAAGACCAACGG
>JBGTCW010000092.1:0-6369 GCA_041748635.1 Ilumatobacteraceae bacterium
GGCCGTGCGCTCGCTCCTCGTGGGCTCCTGCCGGGCATCGGCTCCTCACGAACCCCCGTACACGCTCGAACTGGCGATGAACGAGGAAGGGCGCGGGGTCGACACGATGTGGGCGCACGCGCTCCGGATGATCGACGAGGATACGTCGCGCTGGCCGACGGTGATGCTGCTCGTCGGTGATCAGATCTACGCGGACGATTCGTCGCCTCGCGCGAAGGAGCGCATCGAACAGATCCGCGGTGCTGACAGCGACCTGCCGCCCGAGATCGTCGCGACGTTCGAGGAGTACTGCTGGCTGTACACCGAGGCGTGGAGCCCGGCGGTCGAACGCTGGCTGTTCTCGGTGGTTCCGTCGATGATGATCGTCGACGACCACGACATGATCGACGACTGGAACATCTCTGACACCTGGGTCCAGGACGCGAAGTCGGAGCCGTGGTGGCGCGACCACGCGGTCGGCGGGTTGATGTCGTATTGGATCTACCAGCACCTGGGCAACCAGGCCCCCGACGACATCCGCCGGGAAGGGTTGCTCGATCGGCTCCTCGCGGTCGACGACGCCTCCGTCATCCTCGAGCGCTGGGCCGAGCATGCCGTCGCCAACACCCCCGACGAGGGCGGATACCAGTTCAGCTACTCACGTCGATTCGGCGACGTGCACGTGGTCGTGATCGACAGCCGCAACGGCAGATTGCTCGACCCGGACCATCGTCGGATGGTCGCAGAGAGCGAATGGGAGTGGATCCGCAGCCAGGCGCTCGACCGATCACAGCCAGGTGGACACGTGGTGCTGGCAACGAGCCTGCCGGTATTCATCGCCGACGGTCTCCACGACCTCCAGACGTGGAGCGAACTCGTGTGCAATGGCCGGTGGGGGAAGCGCTTCGTCAAGCGGGCCGAGAAGATTCGACGGTCGCTCGACCTCGAGGACTGGTCCGCGTTCAGTGCGTCCTACGACCTCTTCGTCGAACTGATCCGTGAACTCGTGGCGTCACCGCACGCTCCGGACACCGTGATCGTCATGTCCGGCGACATCCACTTCAGCTATACCGCCGAGGTGCCACTCGGTTCCGACCGCACCCGTGTGCACCAGGTCGTGAGCTCGCCGATCCGCAACGCGCTGATCCCGCACGAACGCGGTGCGATGCGGACGTCGCTGACGCCCGTGGGTCGGCGAATCGGCGCAACGCTGCGTTGGCTCGCTCGGGGACCGAGAACGGCACCGCACATCGCCGTGACCTCTGGGCCGTACTTCTCCAACAATATGTGCGAAGTCCACTACGACGGGGCCGATGTGGAGGTGACGGTCGAGCACTCGACCTCGCAGGACGACGGTGGCACGACGCTCGACGAGGTCGCTCACGTCCGATGCTGAGGGTTGGCGAGGCGCGTCAGGGGGTATCTGAGCGTGATGTCGGCAACCACCGTGGTTCTCCTCAGCGGCGCCGTGGCGGGCGCGGTCGTGCTGGGCATCGAGGCCCTGCGCGGTTCGGGTCGCCGGTTGGGCGATCTTGCCGATCCCGTCGCCGCTGAACACTGGCTGGTCACACATGTCGCCGAACGACCCCGGCTGCGGGCGGTCGCCGAACATGTCGATCGGCGAGTCGCCGGCGGATTCGCCGTGGCGATCTCGTTGCTGTTCGTGTTCCTCGCTGCCCTGTTCGTCGGATGGGTGTTCGAGTCGATCGACACTGGCCGAGGAGTAGCTCGATGGGATCAAGCCCTCGCCGAGTGGGGCCCTGACAACTCGACCACCGTTGCCGCCGACTTCATGAGTCGGGTGACGCGCCTGGGCGACACGTGGCTGCTGTTCTCGGCGATGGCCGTCGTCGGCATCGTCGACTGGCGCCGGCGCCGCAATCCCGCGTCGATCTGGTTTCTCCTCACTGTCGGGTTGGGTGTGACGCTCGTGAACAACGGCTTGAAGCTGTTGATCATGCGCGAGCGTCCTCCCGTGGAACACCTCGTCGGATCAGCTGGATCGTCATTTCCTTCCGGCCACGCAGCCGCATCCGCAGCATGTTGGATGGCGATTGCGCTGGTCGCGGGTCGTTGGCTCTCGCCAAGGGTGCGGCCTTGGTTGGCGGTCGGGGCTGCCGCGATCGCGGGTCTCGTCGCAGCGAGCCGCGCCTTGGTGGGCGTGCACTGGCTGACCGACGTTGTTGCCGGTCTGGTCGTCGGGTGGACCTGGTTCCTGCTCGTCGCTGTCATCTTCGGTGGCCGTGTCCAGCGTCTCGGCGAACCCTTCGAAGAGATTGCCGACATGCCCGACGATCACGAACTCGCAACAAGCACACAGGACAACGGAGGCCAGCATGACAAGTAACACCGACGCCAAGAAGATCGGGGTGGTCGCCCACGCCGACAAGACGCTCGGGGGTGGGCTCGAGGAACTGCGCTCGGCGTTGGCCGATCTCGGTCACGCCGACCCTCCCTGGTACGAGGTTCCCAAGAGCAAGAAGGCGCCGAAGGCCATCCGCTCGATGGTGAGCGACGACGGTGTCGACCGTGTGCTCGTGTGGGGCGGCGACGGGACCGTACGTCGGGCGATCGACACCATCATCAGCGACAAACTCGACGCATCGATCGCGATCCTTCCGGCAGGAACGGCGAACCTGCTCGCCACGAATCTCGACATCCCGATCGACCTGCGCGCGGCGGTGGACATCGCAATCAACGGCGAGCCTCGCCCGATCGACGTGGGGAAGATGAACGGCGCCTACTTCGCCGTGATGGCCGGCGCAGGGTTCGATGCACTGATGATCCGCGATGCGGAAGAGAACCTGTTGAAGGAACGGTACGGAAAGGCTGGCTACGTGGTGGCCGGCATCCGCAATCGAGACGTCTCGCCAGCTGTGGCGACGATCGAGTTGGACGGGGAACTCTGGTACCACGGTGACGCCAGCTGTGTCCTCGTCGCCAACGTGGGCACCATCCTCGGTGGGCTCAAGGCATTCCCCGACGCATCCCCGGTCGACGGGCGACTGAACGTCGGTGTCGTGGCGGCTCGGTCGGCATCCGACTGGATCCGGCTCATGGCGAGCGCCACGATGCGTCGCGCAGCAGCGTCGTCACTGACCGAGATGGCCACGGCCCGGGAGCTCACGATCTCGTTCGATCGGACGCTGCCGTGGGAGGTCGACGGGGGCGACCGCAAGCGCACCGCGAGCTACCGGGTCCGCTGCATCCCCCAGGCCATCCGCATCTGTCAACCAGCGAACGCTGAGACCGTGTCTCAGCTCGAAACACCGGAGGCCTGACATGGGCACCACTGCACCGACCACTGCGCCGAGCGGCGACGGGTCCCCGGACTCCGATGTCGGCGTCCAACGCGCCGAGGAGTTCGCCCGCGAGCACCCAACGATCGTGAAATTCGGCCGGATCGGCTGGGTCGCCAAGGGCGGCGTCTATGCGCTCGTCGGCGTGCTGTCGTTGGCCGTCGGGCTGGACGCACGCGGCTCCGGGTCATCGGGAGATGCCGCGTCGGAAGGCCAGGAGGCCAGCCAGACGGGCGCGATCACACGGATCGCCGAATCGACGTATGGCGTCGTGCTGCTGTACGTGGTCGCCGCTGGGCTCGTCATCTATGCACTCTGGCGTCTGGTGAGCGTGATGCTGCCCGCCGAGAATGGCGTGAAGGCGTGGCTGACTCGCGCCGGCTACCTCGTGAGCGTAGTCACATACCTGCTGCTCGCCTGGTCTGCCGTCACGGTGGCTCGTCGGCCGGGCGGGTCGTCGGGCGGGTCGTCGGGCGAGTCCGAGGACGCGCGGGTCGAACGCTTCACCAGCGATCTCATGAACGACGGATTCGGTCGCGCAGCGGTCCTTGGGATCGGCGTGATCGTCCTGGTGCTCGCCGCCGTGTATCTGTGGCAGGCCATCACTGCACGGTTCGAGTCGCAGTTACTGCCCGGCAGCGTCGGCCCGGTGTCCCACGAGATGCTCGTGCTGCTCGGCCGGATCGGATGGGTCGGCCGCTCCGGCATGATGGCCCTGATCGGCTTCTTCCTCGTACGGGCGGCGGTGACGTTCGACCCGAGCGACGCCGAGGGCTTGGACGGATCGCTCCGCAAGGCGGCATCGTCGACGTTCGGACTTGCTCTCGTCGTCGTCGTCGGCGTCGGACTGCTGGTGTTCGGTGCGTTCTGCATCGTGAGCGCACCGAAGCAGCGCATGGTCGGAGCGGACGCATGACCAGGTCGAACCGGTCGATCTGGTCAACCTGGCCGATCGGCCGGCACGAGTGGTTGCGACTTGCGGCCGCGCTCATCGCCACGATCGCTGTGTTCGCCGCGGTTGGCGCTCTGATGACGGATCTGCTGGCGCCCAATGCCATCACCCGACTGGACGTCGAGATCGCCGAGCGTTTCGCAGCGAGCCGCACGCCCGTCAGGGATGATCTGGCTCACTGGGGAGCCTTGCTCGCCGACACCGCGGTGAAGATCGGGGTGACCGCTCTTTTCGCGGTTGTTGCATTCGCCGCGTGGAGACGGTGGCACGAACCGGTCTATCTCGCCGTGACCCTGATCTTCGAAGCGACGGCATTCATCGTCGTCACGACGATCGTCGGTCGATCGCGCCCCGACGTGGTGCGTCTCGAGGCCTCACCCGTCGACTCGAGCTTTCCGTCCGGCCATGTTGCGGCAGCGGCGGTGTACGGCGCATTCGTCATCATCGTGTTCTGGCACACGAAAGCGGTGTGGGCGCGAGCCCTCGCGGTGGCCGTGTACGTCGGAGTTGTAGCGGCGGTCGCATGGGCGCGGATGTACCAGGGCATGCACTTCGCGAGCGATGTCACGGCTGGTGTCGTGCTCGGGCTCTGGTCATTGGCGATCTGCCTGGTCGTGCTCGGTCGCCCCGACCTCGACGAGCAGGCGACCGACGACGCAAACGCGGCGCCGGCGCGTGTTGGAAGCATGTAGCGGCGCCCGTAGCATTGCGAGGCCGTGATCGGGAGGCATTCCGATCACCAGACCATTCAGCAATCGATGTCTGTGCAGGCCGCCCGCAACGTCCGGGACCGGAACCGCCCAGCGACAACATGATCTCGTGCTCCGCACGCTCGTCCGACCTGTTCGGCTAGCGGCGGAGCATTTGCGTGGAGAGCCCGAAATCAGGGCTTGGACAACGAAAAGGAACCGGCCGCCATGGCACAACAATCGATCGTCGGCGAGAAGGTCGGCATGACACAGACATGGGTCGACGACAAGGTCGTCCCCGTGACGGTGCTTCGTGTCGAACCGATGCGCATCGTGCAGATCAAGACCAACGAACGCGACGGCTACACCGCGCTGCAGGTGACCTACGGGCACCGCGATGCGAAGAAGCTCACGAGGCCGGCTGCGGGCCACTTCGAGAAGGCCGGCGTCGCTCCGGGCAAGCGGCTCGTCGAGCTGCGCCTCGACTCCGTCGACGGCTTCGAGGTCGGCCAAGAGCTGACCGTCGAACAGATCGCCGCGGGGACCAAGGTCGACGTCACGGCCACCAGCCGAGGCAAGGGCTTCGCAGGTGTCATGAAGCGTCACAACTTCAAGGGCCAGCCCGCGTCGCACGGTAACAACAAGAGCCACCGCAAGCCTGGCGCCATCGGCTCGTGTGCCTTTCCGGCGCGCGTGTTCAAGGGCCAGCGCATGGCGGGTCACATGGGTCACGAACAGGTGACCACACAGAACCTCGAAGTCGTCGCGTCCGACGTAGAGCGCAACCTGCTGCTGATCAAGGGCTCGGTCCCGGGTCCTGCTGGCGGCGTCGTGCTCGTCCGCAACGCCGTCAAGTTCGCAGGAAAGGCAGGCTGACATGGCCGATCTCACCGTCAAGACCGCGGCCGGCAAGGACAGCGGCACGATTGCACTCGACGACGAGGTCTTCGGCGTCCAGCCGAACGTCTCGCTGATGCACCAGGTCGTCACCGCCCAGCTCGCAGCCCGCCGCTCGGGCACCCAGAGCACCAAGACACGCTCCGACGTGCGCGGTGGTGGCCGCAAGCCGTATGCCCAGAAGGGCACCGGCAACGCCCGCCAGGGCTCGATCCGTGCGCCGCACTTCGTCGGCGGTGGCGTCGCCCTCGGCCCGAAGCCACGCAAGTACGACCAGAAGACCCCGAAGAAGATGATCAAGGCCGCCCTGCGCTCGGCGCTGTCCGACCGCGCCAACGAGGGCAAGGTCGTCGTCGTCGACTCATGGGGATTCGACGCTCCCAAGACCAAGGACGCCAAGGTCGCGCTCGACGCACTCGGCATCACCGGCACCGCCCTGGTGGTCGTCGGTCGTGACGACGCCCCCGCAGCGCTGAGCTTCCGCAACCTGCCCAAGGTGCAGGTCATCGGCCCAGGCGAGCTGAACGCCTACGACGTCCTGTGCAACGAGTGG
>JBGTCW010000093.1:0-10466 GCA_041748635.1 Ilumatobacteraceae bacterium
GGACAGATCGTTGACGCCCCGGTCCCGGTCGTTCGCGGTGGCGATCACGTTGAAGCCGCGAATGGCGGCGATCTCGGTGTCGAGTTCCGGGATCGGCAGCACCTTCTCGGAGAGCACGGTGACCAGCGCGTCCTGGACTTCGGGCGGCATCCGGGTGAGTTCCTCGACGCGCACGATCGCTCCCCGTTCCATGCCTCGATAGATCGGTCCCGGTACGAGCGCGGACGTGCTGGGGCCTTCGGCGAGCAGACGGGCGTAGTTCCAGCCGTAGCGCAGTGTCTCCTCGGTGGTGCCGGCGGTGCCCTGGACCAGCAGCGTGGAATCGCCGCTGATCGCTGCGGCGAGATGTTCACTCACCCAGGTCTTCGCCGTGCCGGGCACGCCGAGCAGCAGGAGGGCACGGTCGGTCGCGAGCGTGGCGACGGCGATCTCGACCAGGCGCTGTTGGCCGACGTACTTCGGCGAGATGACCGTGCCGTCGGACAGCTCTCCGCCGAGGAGGTACCGAACGACCGCCCAGGGCGACATGCTCCAGCCCGGCGGACGCTCGCGGTCGTCGAGCGAGGCGAGCGCCGACAGCTCATGGGCGTACTGATGCTCGGCGTGCGGACGCAGCACGTCACCGGACAGAACCGTCTCACTCATCGACGACGACGCTACCGATCACCCCACCCCCGCGATGAGCGAAACCAGCGAATACGACGGCCCCGCTCATCGCAACACACGAACCCACCCCCGCGATGAGCGAAACCTGCGAATACGACGGTCTGGCTCATCGCAACCGACCTGAGATCGTCGGTGGTCGTGAGCCGGTCGGCCGGTGAAGCCGGCTCGCTCGATGGGCTCTCACATCGGGGGCACCGTCGACGCCCGGACCACGAGCTGAGGGGCGAGCTGGACCTGGCCGGCCGCGGTGTCGCTGTCGGTGGTCGGGGCGATGACCAATTCAGCTGCAAGGCGCCCGAGTTCGTAGCCGGGTAACCGGATGGTCGTCAGGGGTGGGTGCAGGTGAGCGGTGAGCGGCACGTCGTTGTAGCCCACCAGCGAGATGTCGTTCGGGCAATCGACGCCATGGGCACGGAGAATGCCGAGGGCACCGATCGCCATGGTGTCGTTGTGAGCAAAAACGGCAGTGGGCAACTCACCGGGCGAGTGCAAGAGGTCATCGACCAACTCCGCACCAGCCTGCATCGTCGGGAGCCGAGATCGAGCCGGAACGTCCTGACACGACGCCCCGGCCGCGAGGATCGTGTCGCGAAATCCGCGGGCCCGTCCCTCGAACGACCAGATGTCCTGTGGACCCATCAGCTGCGCCACGCGTTCATGGCCGAGGGAGAGCAGGTGTTTCGCGGCCAGCCGGCCGCCACTCACATCATCGTGTGAGATCGATGGAATTCCGCTCGAGGGCAGCTCGCGTACGGCGAGCACCGTCGGCACCTCGGCCGACACCCGCCGCAGCAAGGCACGATCGCCGTACCGGGCTGCGGTCGTGATGATCCCGTCGACGCGCTGTGCCAGCAACTTCTCGCAGATCTGGGCGAGTTCGTCGGAAGAGTCGCGCGTCTCGGTCATGATCGGGAGCAGCCCCCTGCCCCCGAGTGCGTGCGCAACACCGCGAATGACCGGTCCGATGAACGGGTTGCTGATGTCGGCAACGATGACGCCGATGATCCCCGTGCGGCCCCGACGGAGTGCCGAAGCTTGAAGATTCGAACGGTACCCGAGGCTCTCGGCGGCCTCGATGACGCTCCGGCGCGTCGCCGGGGCCACCACCGAACTCTTCTCGGGACTGAGCGCCCGCGAGGCCGTCGAGACGTCGACGCCTGCTCGCTCGGCAACGTCCTTCAGTGTCACGTTCGTCATATCGACCTCCCTCGGACGCTCGAGCCGAATCGCTGGACATCGGACACTACGACGCAGTCGCTGGTTCGGCCCGGATGTCGCAGGGGGCCTGGGAGACACGTTGCCTCCCAGGCCCCCTCTCTCCGATCAGACCGGCCGGGTCACCACTCGGGGGCGACCGACGGATCGTCGGCGTTCTCGGCGGTGACCTTCACCGAGGGCATGAACTTCACGATGCGCTCGCTGGTGTCAGCGGTGAGCACCTCGTAGGCGGTCACCGCGGCGTTCTCGCCGTCCCACGAGGACGACTGGAACACGGTGCCGTCGACCTGACCGTCGATCACCAGCGGATTACCGAGGAACGTGTTGCCGATCGACGTGATGATCAGCGTCGACGGGTCGATGCCACGAGCAATGAGGGCGTCGACCACACCGGCAACCATGGTGTCGTCAGCGGCGTACACGCCCTGGATGTTCTCAGCACCCACTGCGGTGATCATCTCCGAAGCAGCGAGCTGTGAGTCGTCCTTGTTCCAGTTGCCGGTCTCGCGCTGCAGGATCTCGACGTTCGGGCACTGCTCATTGATCGTGTCCTCGAAGCCGGCTTCACGGTCGATGGCGGTCGAGTTGCCAGGTGCGCCGTTGACCATGAGGATGCCCACATCTTCGCCACCGGCGAACTCGCAGAACATCTCGGCCGATGACACGCCCTGACCGTAGGTGTCGGGGCCCGAGTACGCTTCGGAGAGCTCCTGGTCCTCGGGGATGAGGTCTGAGTTGGTCACCGTCACCGGGATGCCGGCAGCGTTGGCCGCCTCGAGACACGGACGCACCTGGTCGCCGACCGCCGGCCACAAGATGATCAGGTCCGGCGCAGCGGCAACCGCAACTTCGCAGTCACTCGCCTGCTGTTCGCCGTCGTAGCCGGAGTTGACGATGTTGAGGTTCAAACCGAGTTCGGCGGCCTTCGCCTCGAACGGCGGCAGATAAG
This sequence comes from Ilumatobacteraceae bacterium, assembly GCA_041748635.1. GTDB lineage: Bacteria > Actinomycetota > Acidimicrobiia > Acidimicrobiales > Ilumatobacteraceae > Sva-07. Next base: position 2,834 of record JBGTCW010000093.1, read on the forward strand.
TGGTGCCGTACGGCTGGTCGGTGCCCTGCGGCAGCAGGGCGAATACCTCGAAGGTCTCGTCGCCGGCAGGCGCAGCGTCATCGGTGGCTGCGTCGTCGGCAGGCGCGTCGGTCGCGGCAGCGGAGCTGTCGTCGTCAGAGGAGCTGTCGTCGTCGCTGCCGCAGGCAGCGAAGATCAGGGCGCCGGCGGCGAGCACGCCGATTACGGCACGGCTCCTGTTTCGGGTGGTGGTTCGTTGGTTTCGCATGGTTCTCCCCTGCTGTTGTGGTTTCTTGCTTTGCTGATGTGGTTTCTTGCTTTGCTGATGTGACTGATGTGGGCCGAACGCCGAGCGTCCGGTTCGTCAGGGAATCCGGGATAGTTCGTCAACCCGCAGGATCGGGTGCCGATCGGCTGCGAAGGAACGCTCGAGCGCTCCCGACGACTGCACGAATACTGTTGGGGTCGGTGATCACGGCGACGAACAGGACGAGTCCGATGATGATGTTCTGGACGTCGGACTCGATGCCGTTGAAGGTCATTCCGACCTGCAAGATCGCGAGCGACGCGGCGCCGAGCAGCGTTCCGAGAACCGAGCCCCGACCACCGGTGAGGAGGATGCCTCCGACGATCGCTGCTGCGAAGCTGGTGAGCAGTGCGTCCCCACCTGCGGTCGGATCGGCGGCGGTGAGCTGGAGGGTGACGATGATGCCGGCGCCTGCCGCGACGAATCCCGAGATCATGAAGCCGGTGAACACCCGCCGGCGCACGGGGACACCCGCATCGCGGGCCGCCTCCCGATTGCCACCCACTGCGTAGAACTCCCGCCCGACGCGAACGCGGGTGAGAAAGACCTGCATGGTGATGAACGCCAGGATGAAGATGAGCACCCGAGGCGTGAACTCGCCGAGGAGCGGCTTGCCGAAGTCGAGTGCGAAGTCCTTGTTCGCCATCGTGACCGGTTTCCCATCGGAGATGACGAACGCCAGGCCTCGCAGGAAGAACAGCATGCCGAGTGTGGCGATGAAGGAGTTGATGCCCACGATCACGACGAAGAAGGCATTGACGGCGCCGATGACGAGACCGATGGCCAGCGCAACGAGGATCCCGACCACGACATTGTCGAAGCTGGCCATCACCACGCCCGACACCGCCAAGATGCTGGCGATGCTGAGGTCGAGCTCGCCCATCAGGATCACCGCGGTCAACCCGACCGCGGTGAGGCCGATCAGGGCGAGCCGCCCGAGGGTCACCTGGTAGGCGGTGAACACCGTCGACTCCCAGATGAAGGCCCAGATCAGCACCGCGATGAGCAAGACGACGGCTCGGCCTTCGGTCCGCCGAGCGAACGTCGTCTTGACACGACCGATCAGGTCGGTCTTCTCGTGGCCGAGGTCGAGGGTTGCGGTCTGCGTCATGAGCTCCCCACTTTTCGAGCGAGGGCGTCGACCGACACGGCGAGCACGATCAGTGCACCGATCGCCATCTGTTGGTAGCCGAAGCCGTATCCGGACAAGACCATGATGTTGGTGAGCGCACTCACGAACACGACGCCGAGCAGGGTGCGAAGCACGCTGCCCTTGCCGCCGAACACCCTGGTGCCGCCTACGATGATGGCAGCCAGCGCCTCGAAGTCGAAACCGTCGGACATCGACGAAACCGCAGTGTTGGAGAACGCGGCCAGCACCCAACCGCCGAGCAAGGCGCCGAGGGCGGAGACGGTGAAGGCCCCGATCACGACGAGCGGAGTGTTCACACCCGCCAGGCGTGTCGCCTCCCGGTTGGAGCCGAAGGACTTGACCAGGAATCCGAATGTCGTTCTGGTCAACACGAAGTGCATTGCCACCGTGACCACGATGAGCACCAGCATCGCCAGCGGGAACGGGCCGATCTTGGTCTTGCCGAACGTGGCGATGACGCCGTCCGGGTCACCGAAATAGATGCTGCCGCCACTCCTCCACCTCAAGAGACCGAGCCCGATGAAGGTGGTCGAGAGGGTGACGATCACGGCGTTGGCGCGGAAGACACCCACGGCCACGCCGTTGACGATGCCGTACGCGATCGCCACCAACAAGCCCAAGGCCATGCCGAGCAGCATGTTGTTGGAGTTGCTCACGGCGAGCAGCAACACCGCCGAGGTCGCCACCTGGGCGACCACGGAGAGATCGAGATAGTTGGCGCTGATCACGACGAACGTCATGCCGACGGCCACGATCCCGATCGGGGCGGCCCGGTTGAAGACATCGGTGATGTTGTCGACGCTGGCGAACCCGTCGATGAAGATGCCGGCGAAGACCAGCAACAGCGCTGTGAAGACGAACACCCCCTGCTCGGACATCCAGACCAGGACGTTGAACTCCTGCTGCTCGACACCCGCCTCCTGGTCGGCGGATTCGGGTGTTTCGCCCGGCTCGACGGTGAGCTCGGCAGTCATGCGGCACTCCCTGTCGTTTCGCCGGAGGCGAGCGACATCACGGACTGTTCGTCGGCCTCGGCACCCGACAACGTGCCGACGACACGGCCGTCGCGAACGACGTGGATCACGTCGGACAGCTCGAGCAACTCGGGGAGGTCGGAACTGACCACCAGCACGGCGGCGCCGTTCGCCGCCAGCTGCTTGACGAGTCGGTGGATCTCGACCTTCGCACCGACATCGACACCACGGGTGGGCTCGTCGAGGATGATCAGATCGGGCTCCCGACCGAGCCACTTGGCCAGGACGACCTTCTGCTGGTTGCCGCCGCTGAAGTCGCCTGCCGCACGCCCGATCTCCGGCGGCCGGAGACCCACCTCGTCGGCGAGGCGCTTCGCGAACTCGGCGATCCTCCCGAACAGCAGGACACCGTTCTGCGAAAGGCGTCGGCGGTTCGGGAGCGCGATGTTGTCCGACACGGTCATCGTCAGCGCCAGCCCGTCAGTGCGTCGCTCCTCCGGGATGTAGGCGACGCCACTCGCGATCGCCGACTGGTAGCTGGTGATCCGACGGACCGACCCGTTGACCGCGACCGTCACGTCGCCGGCCGACCTGATGTCGGCGCCGATCATGGCACGCACGAGTTCGGTCCGACCTGCACCCACGAGGCCGCCCAGGCCGACGATCTCGCCGGCTCGCACCGTCAGATCGATGCCGTTGACCCCGGCGGCCCGGATACCGGAGGCGCTCAGCACCACCTCGCCCGGGGCCGCCGGCTCACGATGGCTCTGCAGGTCTTGTTCGAGGTCGCGACCGACCATCATGCTGACGAGCTCGTTCGGGCGGATCTCGGCGATGTCGACGGTCTCGACGTGCTTGCCATCACGAAGAACGGTGACGCGGTCGCAGATCCGGAAGATCTCCGGGATGCGGTGCGAGATGTAGATGATGGCCAACCCCCGTTCCGCCAGGCGCTGGAGCATGTCGAGGAGGTAGGCGGTCTCGGCGGGCGTGAGGGTGGCGGTGGGCTCGTCGAGGATCAGGATCCGTGGCTTGCGTGCGACCGCTCGCGCGATCTCGACGAACTGACGCAGCGCCACCGACAGCCGAGAGATCGGCTCATCGAGGTCGACCGAGACGTTGATCTCGTCGAGCGCCTCAGCGGCGATGCGTCGCTGCTCGCGCCTGTTGGTGAAGCCGGCTCGCGTCGGCGTGAACCCGAGGTTGATGTTCTCGGCCACGGTCATCTCCGGGACGAGGCTCAGCTCCTGGTGGACGAGCGAGACGCCCGCCTCGAGCGCCGACTTGGCGCTCCCAGCCGAGAGCGGTTCACCGTTGACCAGCACCGTGCCCTCGTCGGGCCTGAGGATGCCGGCCAGGACGCGCATCAGGGTGGACTTGCCGGCTCCGTTCTCGCCGACGAGCGCGTGGATCTCGCCCGGCGACACGGCGAGACCGACGTTGTCCACAGCGGTGACGCCACCGAACCGCTTGACGATGCCGTGCGCTTCGATGATGGCGGCGCCGCTGGAGCGCCGCTCGTGTTCGCTCCTCGGTTGTGCACCCATCTCGCCACCCCCCGGGTTGCGGGCTCCGTGAGCCCTCGATGTGACGGACACCATACGTGGGTCTGCAATCGATTGCAAGCTGAGGCGGCAGAATGGGGTCGCAGCCTGCGGCTCTGCCTGCTTTTTGTGGTGCGTGCTGAATTCTCTACTTGCAAACGATTGCACCGTTGTCTACGGTTCGAGGCGGAACGGCCGGCTCGACACGTCAGCCATCACAGATCGACGACCGGAGGAGAGTCCTGACATGGCAGAGTTCGCAATTGCCGTCACCCCGTCACCGGGTGGCATGGCTGTCGATTACGAAGAGCGGGTCAACTTCCCGAGACTGCGCGAGTACCGCCTGGCGCGTGTCCGCGCGGCACTCGACGCGTCCCCGGCCGGCGCGTTGTTGTGCTTCGACACGAACAACATCCGCTACACCACCAGCACGCAGATCGGTGAGTGGGCGCGCGACAAGATGACGCGTTACTCGATGATCGCCCGCGACGGTGACCCGATGGTGTGGGACTTCGGCTCGGCCGCGAAGCACCACCGGTTGTACGCACCGTGGCTGAAGCCGGAGAACTGCCGAGCTGGCCTCAACGGCCTGCGTGGTGCGATCCCGCCCGAGAACGAACTGTTCACACGTACGGCCAAGGAAATCGCCATGTTGCTCCGCGAGCAGGGCGTAGCCGACATGCCGCTCGGCGTCGACATCGTCGAGCCACCGATGCTGTTCGCATTGCAGGCGGAAGGCCTCACCGTCATCGACGGCCAGCAGATCATGCTCGACGCCCGCGAGATCAAGTCGCCCGACGAGATCATGCTACTCACCACGGCGTGCGCCATGGTCGACGGCGCCTACCAGCTGATCTCCGAGGTCCTCAAGCCCGGGATCCGCGAGAACGAAGTGGTGGCGCTGGTCAACAAGAAGCTCTACGACATGGGCTCCGACGACGTCGAGGCCGTCAACGCAGTGTCGGGCGAACGCTGCAGCCCCCATCCGCACAACTTCTCCGACCGCATCCTGCGTCCCGGTGATCAGGCGTTCTTCGACATCATTCAATCGTTCAATGGCTACCGCACCTGCTACTACCGCACGCTCAACGTCGGCCGTGCGACCTCCTCCCAACACGACGCCTACACCAAGGCCCGCGAGTGGATCGACGCGGCGATCAACATGATCAAGCCCGGTGTGAGCACCGCCGACGTGGCCGAGAGCTTCCCGAAGTGCACGGAGTTCGGCTTCGAGAACGAATTCGAGGCATTCGGACTGCAATTCTGTCACGGCCACGGCCACGGCCTGCACGAGCGCCCGATCGTCAGTCGGGTCAACTCTCTCGACCATCCGATGGAGATCAAGGAGAACATGGTGTTCGCGATCGAGACCTACTGCCCCGCGAGCGACGGTGTGTCCGCAGCTCGGATCGAGGAGGAGGTCGTGGTCACCGCTGACGGCTGTGACGTCATCACGCTGTTCCCGGCCGAGGAACTGTTCATCGCCAACCAGTACTGAAAGTGACTCGCATGACGACGATGCCTTCCTACGAGGAGTACGGCAACCACCCACCGGTGTTCCCAACACCGGTCGACGAGGCCAATGCCGAGCTACCCGTGCCGCAGGAAATGCGGTTGCGGATGTACGAAATCCAACAGCAGGTGCGACTGTTCGAAAAGCGCGCCTACGACCTGTTCCTCAAGGGACTCGTCAAGGGCACGAGCCATCTGTCGCTCGGTCAGGAGGCGATCGCCGCCGGCTTCGGTGCAGCGATGCGCCACGACGACTGGACCTTTGCGACGTACCGGGGCCATGCCCACACGATCGCCCGCGGCGTGCCGCTGACGCCGATCATGGCCGAGCTGCTCGGGCGAGCGAACGGCCTGATGGGCGGCAAGGGCGGGTCGATGCACCTCACCAGCGTCGAGCACGGCGTCATGGGCAGTTATGCGATCATCGGTGCCCACCTGTGCGTGGCCAACGGGGCGGCATGGACCGCGCAGTTCCACGACACCGGGCAGGTCGCCGTGGCGTTCTTCGGCGACGGCACCACCAACATCGGCGCGTTCCACGAGGCGGTCAACTTCGCCAAGGTGTGGAACCTGTCGACCGTGTTCGTGTGCGAGAACAACTTGTACATGGAGTACACCTCCATTCATCACGTCACCGCGGTCACCAACCCGGCAGCCGACCGGGCGTCGGCCTACGGCCTCGACTCGATCGTCGTCGACGGCAACGATGCCGACGCTGTCTACATCGCGGCCAGCGCTGCGCTCGACAAGGCTCGCAGCGGCGGCGGTCCATCGCTGATCGAAGCGCAGACCTACCGCCATCACGGCCACAGCCGCGCCGACCCGGGCACATACCGACCCAAGGAGGAGATCGAGGCGTGGATGGATCGCGATCCGATCCCGATGTACCACCAGCGCCTGCTCCACCTCGGCATCGGTGAGGAGCAACTCACCTCGATCTGCCAGCACGTCGCGGCGGCGGTCGACGTGGCAACCGAGGAGGCAACCAATGGCCCGTTGCCTGACCTCTCGGCGATCTACACCGACGTCTGGGCCGATGGAGGCTGGGCATGGCGCAACTGACGTATCGAGACGCCATCGGCGTCGGGCTCGCACAGGAACTCGCACACGACCCCAACGTGGTGTTCCTCGGCGAGGATGTCGCCGGGGCCGGTGGCGTGTTCAAGGCAACTCCGGGGTTGCTCGAGAAATTCGGTCCGACACGGGTCCGCGACGCGCCAATCTCCGAGCAGGCGATTCTCGGCGCTGCGATGGGTGCAGCGATGACCGGGCTCCGGCCGATCGCGGAGATCATGTTCAGCGACTTCCTCGCCGTGTGCTGGGACATCGTGGCCAACGAGATCGCCAAGAGCCGCTACATGACCGATGGCCAGATGGCCTTCCCACTCGTGATCCGCACCGCCAACGGCGGCGGGTCCCGCTTCGGCGCGCAACACTCCCAGAGCGTCGAGAACTGGGCGATGATGATTCCCGGCATCAAGGTCGTCGCGCCATCGAACGCCATCGACGCCATCGGCCTGCTGGCGGCAGCGGTGCGCGACCCCGACCCGGTGCTCTTCTTCGAGCACAAGTCGCTCTATCCGATGAAGTTCGACGTGCCGGACGGGCCCGGCGACATCGTCGACGAACTCGGCACCGCCAAGGTGGTCCGCCAAGGCAGCGACGTCACCATCGTGGCCCTCGCGCTGATGGTGCCACGCGCGCTCGAAGCGGCCGAGCAACTCGCGGCCGAGGGCGTCGACGCGGAGGTGATCGACGTGCGATCGCTCGTGCCGCTCGACACCAAGTGCATCCTGGAGTCGGTGGCCAAGACCAGTCGGCTGTACACCGTCGAGGAGAACCCTCGGCTGTGCGGTTGGGGTGCGGAAGTCGCCTCCATCGTCGCCGACGAAGCCTTCTGGAACCTCGATGGCCCGATCGAGCGGATCACCACTCCGCACGTCCCGCTTCCGTCGGCTGCGAACCTCGAGGACGCGACCATCCCGTCGGTGGAGCGCATCGTCGACACGATCAGGAAGTCGGCCAACTCGTGAACGCCGCCTCCTCCGGCGCGCTCCAGGGCGTCCCCCGGGACCTGTTCGTCGGCGGAGCATGGCGGCCGGCGTCCGACAGCGCCCGCTTCGACGTGTGCGATCCCGCCACGGGTGCGACGATCGCCAGCGTC
>JBGTCW010000094.1:0-10727 GCA_041748635.1 Ilumatobacteraceae bacterium
ACGTCGCGAGCGCTTGAGGCCTCACGCCTCAGTACGCAGGTCTGCGTGCGCTCCATGACGACAACGACGACGTGACCGTGCTCGGTTTCCCGTGCAACCAGTTCGGTGATCAAGAACCCGGCACCGACGACGAGATCCTCGGGTTCGCCACCTCGACGTACGGCGTCACGTTCCCGATGTTCCACAAGATCGAGGTCAATGGCGACGGCGCCGCTCCGTTGTACCAATGGCTCAAGACGCAGCAGCCCGGCGACGGCGACAGCGCCGAGATCACCTGGAACTTCGAGAAGTTCCTCGTCGACCGCGAGGGCGAGGTGGTCGAACGCTTCTCCCCGATCATCACGCCCGAGCAGGTGGCCGAGGTCATCGAGCGTTACCGCTGAACAGCCACGGAGCAGCGGGACCGTTCAGGTGACCGACAACGTGGCGATCGACTTCACCCACAATGCTCGGCGGACCATCGGTGTGGAGATGGAACTGCATCTGGTCGACGCCGTCACGGGCGACCTCGTCTCGGCGTCGAGCGACATCCTCGCCGAGATGGGCGCCGATCACCCCGGTGGCGACCACCCGAAGGCGAAGCACGAGTTGTTCCAGAGCACCGTCGAGGTCATCACGGGCATCTGCGAGACGCCCGCTGAGGCCGGCGACGATCTGCGCGCCACCATCGCGGAGTTGCGCTCCAGCGCTGAACGCCGTGGTCTCACCATCGTCAGTGCGGGCACGCATCCGTTCGGATTGGCCCGCGACCAACTCGTCAGCCCCGATCCACGCTACCGCGACCTGATCGACGACCTGCAATGGCCGGCTCGACGGCTGCTGATCTGCGGGCTGCACGTCCACGTCGCCGTCGCGGACGGGAGCCGGGCGATCCGCATCATCAACGAGTTGATGAGATACCACCCGCTCCTTCTCGCGCTGTCGTCGTCGAGCCCGTACTTCGAGTCCGAGGACTCGGGATTGGCGTCGGCGCGCACGAAGATCTTCGAAGGCCTCCCCACGGCGGGGCTGCCACCTCCGCTGGCCGACTGGGCCGAGTTCGAAGCGTTCATGTCGACGCTGATCGAGTCGGGATGCATCCGCTCGATCAGAGACGTGTGGTGGGACATCCGACCGCATCCCGACTTCGGCACCGTCGAGTTCCGGATGTGCGACGCCGCAGCCACCGTGCGCGAGACGATCGCACTCGCAGCACTGGCTCAGTCGCTCGTCGAGTGGGTCGACCGACGAATCGACGACGCCACACTGCCGCCGCCGCCACGAGACTGGATCGTCCGGGAGAACCGCTGGCTTGCAGCCCGTCACGGCATCGACGCCGAACTCATCGTCGAGCACCCCGGGAGCGGCCGCCCCGAACGCCGGCCCGTTCGCGAGTTGGTCACCGAACTGCTCGATGACCTGCGTCAGGTGGCCGATGACCTCGGCAATCAGGATCAGGTCGCGGATCTGCAGGTGCTGCTCGACGTCGGGTCGGGGACGCAGCGTCAACGGCGGGTCGTCGAGGCCGGCGGTACGCTCGCCGACGTGGTCCACCATCTCGCTGCCGAGCTCGCCACCGACCGGATCACCGGCCCCGATCCGGCTCGATGATCGACCACTGGATCGACGAACACGGTGACGGCCTGATCGCGTTACGGCGGTCGCTGCACGCCAACCCCGAGTTGAGCGGTCAGGAGCGGTTGACGACCAACCTGGTGTTCGAGCGCCTCGAACTCGCCGGCCTCGAACCCCGCCGGCTGACGTCGGGCACCGGCCTGATCTGCGACCTCGTTCCCGATCACGCCCGAGGCGGCGCTGGCGACTCGTCGTTCGAGGGCGGCCTCGCCCTGCGTGCCGACCTGGACGCACTCGCGATGGCCGACGACAAAGAGGTGAGCTACCGCAGCCAGGTCGACGGTGTGTCGCACGCGTGCGGCCACGACGTGCACACCTCGATCGTGCTCGGCGCTGCGCTGTACTTCGCTCAGTATCCGGACCAACTGAGCGGCCCGCTCCGCTGCATCTTCCAACCGGCCGAGGAACGAGTTCCCGGTGGAGCGCTCGACGTCCTGTCCGACAGCGGCCTCGCTGGCGTTGCAGCGATCGTCGGTGTGCACTGCGAACCGAAACTCGACGTCGGCACGATCGGGCTCAAGTCCGGTGCGATCTCGTCGGCGGCCGACATGGCGGTGATCGTCCTGTCGGGTCCCGGCGGCCACACGGCCCGCCCCGAGCTCACCGTCGATCTCATCACGCTCGCGGCGCAGGTCATCGCCGAGCTTCCCGGGCGGGTGGCTGCGCGGGTCGCTGACCTCGAACCGGGCGACGGCACCGACGGTCCGCTCGTCAAGGTGGTGTTCGGATCGATCCACGCCGGTGACGCAGCGAACGTGATTCCCACGCAGTGCGTGCTGAAGGCGTCGATCCGCACACCGTCGCTGGCCGTGTGGGACGCACTTTCCGCTGCCTTCGAGCAGGAGCTTGCCACCCTCGTGGAACGTGGCGGTGCCACGCTCGAGGTCGCATACACCCACGGCGTGCCGCCTGTCGTCAACGACGGCGACATCACCGGCATCGTCGGCGACGCCGCGGTCGAGGCGTTCGGCCAGAACGCTGTGGTGCCGGTTCAGCAGAGCTGGGGTGGTGACGACTTCGCGTGGTTCACTCGAGAGGTACCCGGCACCTACGTCCGCCTCGGCGTCCGAACGCCGGGCGGGCCGACACTCGACCTGCACGCCGGGCACTTCGACGTCGACGAGCGCGCGATCGCGATCGGCGTCCGACTGCTCACGGCGACGGTCGACCGATTCTTCGCCGGCCGTCCGACCACGTCGAGCCGGTGAGTAGCGACACCTGGATCTTCGGCTACGGATCGCTCGTGTCGCCTGCCTCGATGGCGACCACGATCGGACGCGATGTGCCCGCCGAGGACGTCGCCGTTGCACACCTCGACGGCTACGGCCGCCGATGGAACTACGGATCACTGCACCTGCGCGGCGACTGGCTCGTCGACGGGGTCTCGGTGTCGCGCGGTCTGGTGGTCTCGCTCGGACTCGTGGCCGGCGACACCGAGACGTGCAACGGCGTGATCGTGCGGGTCACCGACGACGAGTTGGCCATGCTCGACTGGCGCGAGCGTGACTACGAACGCACCGACGTCAGCGAGGGGATCCGCGTCGAGGGTGCCCAACGCACATCGGCAGTCGAGCGAGTCGTGACCTACGTGCCCCGACCGAGCGCCGTCGAGCGCTACGAGGCCGCTCGCACCGATGGCCGGGCTGCGATCCGACAGTCGTACTGGGACCTCGTGCGGACGGCGTTCGCCGACCTCGGCGGCGGGCACCTGACGCAGTACGAGACCACCCCGGCGCCCGACGTGCCCGTGGTCGACATGACACTCTCGATCTCGTCCTGACCCACCCGCGGTCCCCCGTGCCCAGGTCTGCGGGGACCGCGGCGGTCAGACGGCGGTGTCGGTGGCGGGCGGGAGGTCGAGCAGTTGCTCCCACAGTGCGTCGACCTGCGCGATCAACGCATCGCGGTCACCGCTGTTGTCGATGACGTGGGTCGCTGACTCCAGTCGCTTCTCCCGGCTCAGCTGGCTGTTGATCCGCGCCCGCGCGTCGTCGAGATCCATGCCCCGTTGCTCGACCAGTCGCTGCACCGCGATCTCGACATCGATGTCGACGACGATCGTCGCAGCCAGACCCTTGCGCGGGTTCTCACCGAGCAGCGGGAAGTCGAGGACGACCACGCGATCGGTGTCGCGATGCTCATCGATCTGGCGTTGGATCTCCGACTGCATCGCCGGGTGCACGATGCCGTTGAGATCCTTCAGCGCGGCCTCGTCGTTGAAGACGATCTTGGCGACCGCACCTCGGTCGAGCGCTCCATCAGCGAGCAGGATCGGCTGACCGAATCGCTCGGCCATGGCGTCGAGCACCGGGCTGCCCGGCGATTGCAGGTCGCGAGCGATGCGATCGGCGTCGACGATCAACGCACCACGTTCGGCGAGCATCGTCGACACCGTCGACTTGCCCGCACCGATGCCCCCGGTCAGCCCGACCAGGATCACTCGGCGGGTTCTTCCTCCACCACCGGTGCAGCGACCGCCTCGTCGTCGACCTCAGGGGTCGAGTCGGAGGGGCTCTCCTCGGCTGGGGTCTCCTCGGCTGGGGTCTCCTCGGCACCGACAGCGTCGGCGGGTGGCGCCTCAGCGGGTGCAGCATCGGCGGGTGCAGCATCGGTGGCTGCCGCATCGGCGGCGCCTTCGCCACCCTCGCCGTAGTACTCGGACCATGCGGCTTCGGCCTCGGCCGACGTCTCGCCCTGGACCCAGTTGCCGGCAGAGTCGACCTCGAAGTGCTCGCGGTACTCAGCAGCGAGTTCGCCGCCCTCGGCGGCCTGCTTGATCGAGAGGCTGATGCGACGGCGGGCGAGATCGAGATCGATGATCTTGACCCACAGCTCCTCACCAGGTGTCACGACCTGCTCGGGGCTGTCGACGTGGTGCGCCGACATCTCCGAGATGTGCACGAGCCCCTCGATGCCTTCGCCGACCTGGACGAACGCACCGAACTGGACGAGCTTGGTGACCCGGCCGTAGACGAGCTGCTCGACCTGGTGGCCCTCGGCGAACTCCTGCCACGGATCCTGCTGGGTGGCCTTCAGCGAGAGGCTGATGCGCTCGCGGCTGAAGTCGACGTCGAGGACCTGCACCTTGACCGGATCGCCGACGGTGACGACCGAGCCGGGGTGATCGACGTGCTTCCACGACAGCTCGCTGACGTGGATGAGTCCGTCCATCCCGCCGAGATCGACGAACGCACCGAAGGACACGACCGAGGAGATCGTTCCGTCGCGGACTTCGCCGACCTTGAGGTTGTTGAGGAACTGGTCGCGGGTCTCCTTCTGGTTCTCTTCCAGGTAGGCGCGACGCGACAGGACCACGTTGTTGCGGTTCTTGTCGAGTTCGATGATCTTGCAGTGCACGGTCTCGCCGATGTACGGGGCGAGGTCACGGACACGGCGAAGTTCGACGAGCGATGCGGGCAGGAAGCCGCGCAAGCCGATGTCGACGATGAGGCCGCCCTTGACGACCTCGATGACCGGGCCGGACACGACCTCGTCGGCTTCCTTCTTCGCCTCGATGTCGCCCCACGCCCGCTCGTACTGGGCACGCTTCTTCGACAGCAGCAGGCGGCCTTCCTTGTCCTCCATCGTGAGGACAAGGGCCTCGACGCGCTCGCCGAGCGACACGACCTCGGACGGGTCGACGTCGTTGCGAATGCTGAGCTCGCGAGCGAGGATCACGCCCTCGGACTTGTAACCGATGTCGAGGAGGACTTCGTCCTTGTCGATCTTGACCACGGTGCCGTAGACGAGCTGGCCGTCCTCGACGGTGACCATGGTGCCGTCGATCGCGTCGGCGAACGACATGCCGAGATCGTCCGAAACGATCTCGCGCGGGGTGTACGTACCCTCGTCGTCGAAGGTTCCCATCTGGGTGGTGGGAGACTCGGAGGTGGTTGCGGTGTCGGACAAGGGACGAACTGCTTTCGAAACGGATGGGATCGACGGATGGAGAGGCGCGCCGCTGTTCAGGCGCAGCCGGAAAGGCTACCACCACCGATCCCCATCGACTTCCCCCTCTCAGAGGCGGTGGGCTACGACGAGGAACTCGGGTGATTCGGTGGACGCCGGAGCGACTCCGTAGGCGCCGGGTTCGACACTCGAGATCGAGTCGACCACGAAGCCGTGCGCATCGAGGAGCAGCCGGAGTTCGCGAGGCGTGTAGCAGCCGGTCCACAGGTCGACGGAGCGCACCTCGCCGGTCTCGGAGCGGATCTCGGTTCGCTCGTGCGACACCCCGCTCGACGCGTCGAACTCGGCATCATCGTGATACTTCGCCGCAAAGTACGCGTTGAACGCACTCAGCGCGAATCGACCGCCAGGACGCAGCGCTCGGGCCACGCCAGCGATGACCGCGGCGTCCTCGCCGTCGGCGGTCATCATGCCGAACGCACCCTGACAGAGGCAGACGACAGCGTCGAACTCCGAGTCGAACGCCAGCGATCGGGCGTCCGCCCGCTCGAATGTCGCGTGCGATGAGCGAAACCCGCCCATCGGAGTGTTTCGCTCATCGCTCGGCCGGTTCGCCGCCGCCAGCTCGATGAAGCGTTGGCTGATGTCGATGCCGTGGACGTCGATGCCGCGGCGGGCCATCTCGTGAGCGTGGCGGCCGGTGCCGCACCCCACGTCCAGCACTCGCTCGCCGGGCCGCAAGCCCAGGGCGGCCACCACGTGGTCGACCTCCTGGACAGTGCCCTTGGTGTGGGCGTACCGGTCGTACGCCGAGCCGAGGTGGTCGGCGAGGTCCTCGAACCAGTGATCGCGCCCGGTCACGGCCGCCTCACCTCCACGTCACCGCCATGTCATGTCACGTCACCCCTCGGGAGCGTCGTGGGCAAGATCGTTGGTGTAACTCTGTTCGAGGTGGTCACGCGTCGCTGCGTCATTGGCCGCCACGAGTCCCTGGGCGGCCAGGACGTCGAGCCCGTCGGGCGTGTCACTGAGGTCGCCCCAGTTCGTCGGATCCCAGACACGCCCGCGCCGGAATGCCTTCGCGCAGTGCATGAACACCTCACCGGCACGCACGACGATCGCCGTGGTGGGCCGTCGCAGCTCGTCACTCCAGAGGTCGAGCACCGAAGCCTCGGTCGTCACCCACGCCGGTCCGTTGATCCGCAGTGTCTCGTCCATGCCGGGCACCACGACGAGGACGGCCGCTCGACCGGTGGCGACGACAGCTCGCAAGCTGTCGATCAGATTGTTGCCGTTGAGGTCGGGCAGGGCGACGTGGTGCTCGTCGAGCACCCGGACGAAGCCGGGAGGACCGCCACGGGGCGACACGTCGAGCCCCCCGTCAGCGCCAGCCGTGCCGAGCAACACGAACGGCGATCGGGCGAGGATCCCAGCGCTGGCGTCGTCGATGACGCCGGCCTTCTTCGCCACCACCAGCCGGTTGGGCGCGCGGTACAACGTCGCCAGCTCGTCGAGACTCGCCACGATCGATCCGACCGGTGCCGCCTCGTTCATGCCGTCCATGGTGTCTCTGTCGTTCATGCCTTCGCCGACGCCCACGTGTCGCCCCACGCCACGTTCACCTCGAGCGGAACGTCGAGGTCGGCGGCGCTGTGCATCAGGTCGACGACGAGATCACCGACGACATCATGTTCGGCGTCGGGCACCTCGACGATCACCTCGTCGTGCACCTGCAGCACGACCTGGCTGTCGTACTCCCCCGCCACGAGCGCTTCGTCGATGTGCACCAGTGCCACCTTGAAGATGTCGGCGGCGAGACCCTGGATTCCGGCATTCATCGCCTGACGCTCGCCCGCCTGACGAACCCGAAAATTCGAGTTCATCAGTTCGGGAATCGGTCGCCGGCGCCCGAACAGCGTCTCGGTGTAGCCGCGCTCGCGGGCCTCGATCACCGTGCGATCCATGTAGTTCTTCACGTTGGGGAACGCCACGAAATACGCGTCGAGGATGACTGCGGCCTCCTCGGTGGGAATGTTGAGCCGCTGCCCCAGGCCGTAGGCCTCCATGCCGTAGGCAAGCCCGTACGAGACCATCTTCGCCTTCGAACGTTGCACGCCGGTGACGCTCGCCGGGTCGACGCCGAACACCCGGGCCGCCGTGGCGTTGTGGATGTCCTGGCCGCTGGTGAAGGCCTCGATCAGCCCGGGGTCCTTGGCCAAGTGCGCAATGCAGCGCAACTCGATCTGGTTGTAGTCGGCGACGAGCAGGGTGGTGCCGGGCGCAGGCACGAACGCTCGGCGGAACTGGCGGCCCTCGTCGGTGCGCACCGGGATGTTGTGCAGGTTCGGCTGGTCCGACGACAACCTGCCCGTGCGCGCCACGGTCTGGTTGAACGTGGCGTGGATGCGACCGTCTTCGGCCACTTCGGCGAGCAGCCCCTCGCCGTACGTCGAGCGGAGCTTCTCCACCTCCCGGTACCGCATCAGCGGCTCGAGGAACTCGGGCCATTGGTCTTTGATCTTCTCGAGCGTCGCCGCGTCGGTCGAATAGCCCGTCTTGGTCTTCTTGCCCGGCGACAACCCGCGCTCGTCGTAGAGGATCTCGCGCAGCTGCTTGGGCGAGTTCAGGTTCAGGTCGTCGCGGCCCGCCACCTCGCGAAGCTGCGCCTGCAGTGTCAGCACCTCGTCGGAGAGCCGCTTGCCGAGCGCCCGCAACTCGTCGACGTCGACGCCGACACCGACGTGCTCCATCTTCGCGAGCACCAGCACGAGCGGGTTCTCGACCGTGCGATAGAGCCCGGCCATTCCCTGGGCCTCCATGCTGGCCACGATCGGTTCGGCCAACGCGTTGACGGCGAGCGCATCGCGCGACGCGAGTTCGGCGTCTCCGAGCGACGTGCCGTCGAGATCGAGTTGGCCGGCGCCGGCCGCATCGTCGGACGGGCGGGCGAACTTCGTGTACTTCTCGATCAGATCGGGCAGCGTGTAGCGCGCCTCTGCAGGGTCGATCAGATACGCCGCGATGGCGGTGTCGAGCGTGAGGCCCCGCACCTCGACGTCGAACTCCAACAGCGAGCGCATGAGCGGCTTGACGTTGTGCCCACGCAGGTTGGTGTGGGCGCCGAGTGCGCCGCGTACCGATTCGTCGGCGAGGACCTCCGCGGGAATCCACAGAGCCTCGGCAACAGACGCGTCGACGACGAGCGCGATGCCAGCGAGCGGGCTCCGACCCGGCTCACCGACCCAGGTGGCCGCCACGTCGAGCGCCTCGGCCGACGAGATGGCCTGCGCAGCCTCAGCGGGCGACGACGCGATCGTGACCTCGGCGACGATTTCGGCGCGCTCGTCGGCGGGTCCGAGATCGACGGACGCTCCCATCGCGGACAACGCTTCGTCGAGGCGACCGGCGAGCGTCCGGAATTCGAGGAAGTCGAACAGCCGCCTGAGTTCGTCGGCGTTCGGGGTGACACCCAACTCGTCGAGGTCGAGGTCGACGAGCGGTGCATCGTGACGCAGTTGCATCAGCTCGTGGTTCTTGCGGGCGCGTTCTTCGTGCTCGGCGAGGTTCGCACGAAGCTTCGGCGTCTGCGCGTCGACGTTGGCAAAGATGCCGTCGAGGCCTCCGTAGGTGTTGATGAGCTTGGCGGCGGTCTTCTCGCCGACCCCGGGCACGCCGGGCAGATTGTCGCTGTTGTCGCCGCGGAGCGCGGCGTACTGCACGTAGAGCGACGGCGAGACGCCCGTGCGCTCCTCGATGCCGGCCTCGTCGTAGAAGGCGTAGTCGCTGACGCCGCGCCTGTTGTACAGCACCTTCACATCGGGGTCGCGCACGAGCTGATAGCTGTCGCGGTCGCCGGTGACGATGATCACCTGGTGCCCGGCATCGACAAGTCGGTCGGTGGCCGTGGCGATGATGTCGTCGGCCTCCCAGCCGGACAGGTCGATCGCCGCGATCCCGACGGCGTCGAGCACCTCACGCACCAATCCCATCTGCTGGCGCAGGATGTCGGGCGCCGCTTCTCGCTGCGCTTTGTAGAGCGGCTCGGCTTCGTGGCGGAACGTCGGTTCGGGACGGTCGAACGCCACCAGCACACCGTCGGGCGTGTGATCCTTCAGCACGTTGATCAGCATCGAGGTGAACCCGAACACGGCATTGGTGACCTGGCCGCTGGCCGTCGCCATGTCGGTCGGGAGCGCGAAGAACGCCCGATAGGTCAGCGAGTTGCCGTCGACGACCAGGTAGGTGCCCATCGCCGCCTTCAGTTGACGCCGGGGCGCAACGAGCCGTCGAGGATGCGGTCGGCGACGTCGCGCATCCGGGTGCGTTCACTCATGGCGGTGCGTTGGATGAAGGCGAACGCGTCGTGCTCGGACATGGCGACCTCGTCGATCAGGACGCCCTTGGCCCGGTCGATCACCTTGCGCGACTCGAGCTGCTCGCCGAGCGCATCGATCTCGCCGGTCAACGACCGCAACTCGCGAAAGCGACCCATGGCCACCTCGATCGCCGGGATCAGATCGCTCTTCTGGAACGGCTTGACGAGGAACGCGAGCGCACCCGCGTCACGCGCCTGTTCGACGACTTCACGCTGACTGAACGCCGTGAGCATGAGCACGCCGCAGATCTTCTCGCCGTTGATGATGCGCGCTGCCTCGAGGCCATCCATGCCGGGCATCTTGATGTCGAGAATCGCCAGGTCGGGCTGCAATCCCCGAACGAGTTCAACCGCCTGGTCGCCCCGCCCGGTTTCACCGATGACGTCGTAGCCCTCCTCCTCGAGGGTCTCGCGCAGGTCCATGCGGATGATGGCCTCGTCCTCGGCGATCACGACGCGCAATGGCATGGCCCCTTATCTAGCAGGTGACGGCGGGGTTCGGCTCCTGGGCCGGTCACCCGAACGCTGCCATCATCGCTCGGCTGACCGGGCGACAGAGCTCGCGCAGCCGTGCGCAGCCGTCGACGCCGATCGCGTCGTAGGGCGATGCCGCCAGCTCGTCGGTACGCGCTTCGATCGACTCGCGTCGTTCACGGCCGAGCGGGGTGAACGCCAAGTCCGAGTCGAGCCAACCCCGCTCCCGAAGTCGTCCCTCGGCGGCCGACCAGTCGTCGTCGGTGCGCTGGCGCGTCGATCGCAGGACGTCGACGGACACGTCGCCGGCCGCCGCGTGCGTCACGAGCGCTTCGCACCCGTCGAGCCCCTCGGC
>JBGTCW010000095.1:0-1742 GCA_041748635.1 Ilumatobacteraceae bacterium
GGCGTGGGCCGCCGACCGCTGCGCCGCGTTCGGCGTGCCCGAGTCGACGCTGCCGACGGTGGTCGACTCGGTCGGCGTCGTCGGACATGCGACCGCGCTCGCAGGCGCACCGCCGATCGCTGCGCTCCTCGGTGACCAGCAGGCTTCGCTCATCGGTCAGAGCTGCGTCGAGCCCGGGAGGGCGAAGATCACCTTCGGCACCGGCGGCATGCTCGATCTGTGCACCGACACCGGCACGCCGTCGGGAGCCCATCGAAACGCAGCCGGCACGTATCCGCTGCCGCTGTGGTCGCGTGACGGCGAGATCACCTGGGGCGTCGAGGGCATCATGTTGTCCGCCGGCACCAACGTCGAGTGGCTCCGCGACGACCTCGGCCTCATCGAGACGAGCGCCGACAGCCACGACGTCGCAGCGCAGTGCGACGACACCGACGGCGTGGTGTACGTGCCGGCGCTCCTCGGTCTCGGCACACCGAGATGGGACTATGGGGCCCGCGGCACGCTGCTCGGCATCACTCGCGGCACCGGACGACCACACGTGGTTCGCGCCGTACTCGAAGGGATCGCTCACCGAGGTGCCGACCTACTCGATGCGGCGCGTACCGACAGCGGCGTCGACATCCACACGGTACGTATCGACGGTGGCATGAGCGTCAACCCGACGTTCGCGCAAGCGCTCGCTGATGCAGCGAACTGTCCGATCGAGGTGGCACCGGTCGCCGAGTCGACCACGATCGGCGCCGCGTTCATGGCCGGACTGGCCGTGGGTGTCTTCTCCAGGTTCGACGACCTCGATCGCCTGTGGAACCCGGCCCGAGTCGTCGAGCCGATGGACCCCGCAACCCATGCGCAACGTCGTGAGCGGTGGGCCGACGCCCTCGACCGCGCCAGTGGCTGGCACGCGGACCTGTCGGCACTCGAGTTCTGAGCGATCAACCGATGACCGCACCCCGGACCCTAGAATTGCTCGGACGCCCTCCCAGCGGGAAGGCTGTCGTCAGCATGACCCCGAAAGGACATTCCCCCGTGGATCTCGACTCCGCTGCTCCGACAACGTCTCGGCGCGGCCTCATCGGCGCAGTGGGCGCAGTCGGCCTCGCTGGCGTTGCCGCCCTGGGCGCCGCCCGACCCGCTGCTGCTGCACCGATCAGTCCGACCGGCGCCGAGACGGATCTGCTGCGTGCAGCGATGGAACTCGAACTCACCGCCGAGGCCCTCTACCGTGCGGCGATCGACGCCGGACTGTCCGACGTCGCCGGCGAGCTGGCTGCGGTCTTCGCCGACAACCACGTCGCCTACGCCGACAAGATCGCCGGCACGGCGGGCTTCTCGGCGAACGCGCTCAACACCGAGGTGTTCGAACTGCTCGAGGCTGGTTTCTCCACCTCCGACGTCGACGAGTTCGCGGCGGCAGCAACGGCACTCGAGAACACCGCTGTCGCCACTCACACTGCGCTTCTCGCCGAGTACGAATCGGTCAACGCCAAACGGCTCACGGCGTCGATCATCGTGGTCGAAGCCAGGATGGCCACGGTCCTCACCGACCTCGGCGGGCTGGCCTCCAGCCTCGACGACGTCTTCGCGCCCGACGCTGACGCACTCGACCTCGCGGGAGCGTCGTCATGATCGACGATTCGACCGGTTCGCGCTACGGCCGACGCGACGCATTGAAGCTCGGCGGCCTCACCTTGTCCGTTGCTGCGCTCGTGGCGGCGTGCGGCGACGATCGCAGCGGGAGCGAC
>JBGTCW010000096.1:0-4946 GCA_041748635.1 Ilumatobacteraceae bacterium
GGGGTCCCGGTGATCGGGCTGGACCTGCCGGACGATGATCTGGTCGCGCAGTGGCAGGCTCGCGACCTGTCGTGCGCGTTCGGAGACGCCTCGTGGCTTCCATTTCCCGATGGTGCGTTCGATCTCGTGCTGGCGATCGAGGTGTTCGAACACTTCGACGAGCCGGAGGCGGCCATGGCCGGCCAGGGTCTGCTCGGGCACGCTGATCGCGTCGGTGCCGTTCGAGCCGATCTGGCGCCTGGGCAACATGGCGCGCGGCCGATACATCCGCGACCTGGGGAACACACCGGGCCACGTCAACCACTGGACGCACCGGGGGTTCACCAAGCTGGTGGCCAGGCGCTTCGACATCGTCGCTCGTGCGACACCGTTGCCGTGGACGATGGTGCGTGCCATCGCACGTACGCCCTGAGCGACCACCAGAGCCGGTCAGCCGAGGTCCGACCGTTACGCTGCGGCGTGATGTCCATCGCCGCAGTTGCCACCGACGACGCAGCGACGCCGATCAAGCTGATCATCCAGATTCCCTGCTTCAACGAGGAGGAGACGCTGCCACTGACGCTTGCCGACCTCCCGCGAGCCGTACCCGGCGTCGACATCGTCGAGTGGCTGGTGGTCGACGACGGCAGCACCGACCGGACCGTCGAGGTGGCTCGCGAGCTCGGTGTCGACCACATCGTGTCCCACGGGCGCAACCGCGGACTGGCGGTCGCGTTCATGACCGGTCTCGACTCGTGCCTGCGTGCCGGTGCCGACGTGATCGTCAACACCGACGCCGACAATCAGTACCGGGGATCGTCGATCCCCGACCTCGTCGTGCCCGTGCTCGCACAGCGAGCCGACATGGTGGTCGGCGAACGTCCGATCGCCGAGATCGACGACTTCTCTCGCACGAAGAAGGTGCTGCAGCGCGTGGGCAGCTCCGTCGTGCGGCGATTCTCGGGCACCGGTGTGCGCGACGCGGCCAGCGGCTTTCGCGCCTACTCCCGCGATGCTGCCATGCGGGTGCAGGTGTTCGGTCAGTACACCTACACGATGGAGACCATCGTGCAGGCAGGGTGGAACGGCCTTGCGATCGAGTCGGTCCCGATCGGCGTGAACCCCAAGACGCGTGAATCCCGCCTCGTGAAGAGCACGGCGCGCTACGTCTGGCGGTCGGCACAGTCGATCGTCCGCAGTTTCGTGCTCTACAAGCCGTTTCGGTTCTTCTTCCTCATCGGCCTGCTGCCATTCCTGCTGGGGCTCCTGCTGGTGCTTCGCTGGCTGGGGCTCTACCTCCTCGAGGACGAATACACGAGCCGGGTGCCAAGCCTGCTCGCCGGAATCGGTTCGATCGTGCTCGCCACGCAGCTGTGGGCGGTGGCGTTCCTCGCCGACCTCCAGGCCGCGAACCGGCGAGTGCTCGAAGATCTGCGCTTTCGAGCCGCCCGCGCCGAATACGGTGCGGACGACGGCGAGCGCGACGTCGCACCCGGTCGACGATGAGGTCACCTCGCAGCGCGATAGCCACGCTGGGTGCCGTCATCGCCATCGGCATTGTCGGAGCGTGTGCTGGCGACGGTTCGACCGCAACTACCGCAACGACCGCGACGCCCACGACGCCTGCACCGTCCACACCCACCACTGCGGTGGAGTCGAGAACCACATCGACGACGGCGCTGGCACCTCCGGCGGAGTCGAGCGTCGCACCGTCGAGTTCGATTGCGGCGACGACGATCGATCCTGCTGCGCCTCCGGCCCGTCTCGACCCGGATGTCGTCGACGGCTGGGACGCCACTGCGTTCGCTGCGGTGCTGTCGTCGACGCACGCCACGATCACCGACGCGTCCGCAACCGACGACGAACGTGCTGCCGCTGGTATCGAGTACCAACTGGTGCTGCGCGCACTCGCCGACCGACCCGACCTCGACGAGGGCGTGCTGAACGCGGTCGATCCAACGGCTCGGGTCACCGTCGAGCCCACCGTGCGTGCTCGTCAGTTCCTCCAGGCGCGCACTGCGGCTCGGCCACCACAGCCGTCCCCCGACGACATTCCGGCGTGGATGATCCTCGAACCCGAGCCGATCGACACCCTGCTGGCCCACTACGCCGAAGCCGAGGCCCTCACCGGGATCGGCTGGCATTGGCTCGCTGCGATCCATCTGCAGGAGACCCGCATGGGCCGGATCGAGGGGGTCTCGAGCGCCGGCGCAGTCGGTCCGATGCAGTTCCTACCGTCGACGTGGGCGCAGTGCTGCAGCGGCGACCCGATGGAGGCGCGCGACGCGATCATCGGTGCGGCGACGTACCTCGCGCAGAGCGGCGGGCCCGACGACATGGCCGCGGCGGTGTACCAGTACAACCCGAACGACGGCTATGTCGCCGTGGTCACCGCCTACGCCGAGAGCCTGCGGGCCCAGCCCGAGATGTACGACGGCTATCACGCGTTCCAGGTGTTCTTCGGATCGTCGGCCGGCACGGTCCGCCTGCCGGTCGGATTCTCGCAGCCAGCGCCGATCAGCGCCGCGCAGTACCTCGCCGACCACCCCGACGACGCCACCTGACGGTTCACCCTCCCGTGCGATGAGCCAGACCGCTCGTATCCGCCGGTTTCGCTCATCGCACGGAAGTACCGGGTGCCAGCGATGAGCCAGACCCCTCGTATCCGCCGGTTTCGCTCATCGCACGGTGGATCCCGACGGTGTCACAGGAGGCCGAGGTAGGCGCCACCGTCGACGTGGAGTTGTACGCCCGTCGTGAACTTCGCGGATTCGCTGCACAGGAACGCGACGATTCGACCGAAGTCGCCTGCGTCGCCCATCGGCATCGATGCCTGCTGTTGCTCGGTGTATAGATCGGCAATACGCGGCGTGCGGTGGATTCCGGGTTGGACGCTGTTGACGGTGACGCCGTCGGCCGCCACTTCGAGCGCGAGCGTCTTGAGGAAGCCCGTCGCACCGGCACGAGCCGTGTTCGACAAGATGAGCTGAGCGATCGGCTGGCGCGCCGACAGCGACGTGATCGCCACCACCCTGCCCCACCGTCGTTCCTGCATCGCGGGGACCGCAGCGGTGCACATCGCGACGACCGACAGCAGGCTCAGCTCCAACGCCGCCGGATAGGCATCGAGTGGTGTCGTGGCGAACGTTCCCGGCGGCGGTCCCCCAGCGTTCGGCACCAGGATGTCGACCGCGCCCAGTGCATCCGCAGCGGCGTGGACGAAGCCGACGGCGCCGTCGGGTGTCGAGACGTCGGCGACGATCGGCACACACGAGTGACCGACTTTCTCGGCCGCTGCCGCCAACCGCTCGGGGTCGCGACCGCAGATCGCCACGTGCACGCCTTCGCCCGCCAATGCGACCGCCGTCGCCAGTCCGAGTCCCGATGTCGCTGCTGCCACTGCGGCGCGACGCCCACTGATGCCCAGTTCCATCGCCTCACCGTATGGGTTCACATCGCCCGCCGGCGACTCTCGGCGCCGCACTACGCTCGGCCCCAGTGAGATCATGAGCAACGACGCCGTACACGACGACCCCCCCTACGACCAACGAGCGCTCGACGCGATCGCCGATGCCGAGCCGTACCCGTTCTGGCTCGAGAGCGCCGACATCCCGGAGTCGAACCCCACGCTCGTGCGTGACGAGCACTGCGACCTGTGCATCGTCGGAGGCGGCTACACCGGCCTGTGGACCGCTGTCGTTGCGAAGGAGCGCGATCCGTCCCGCGACGTCGTGCTGATCGACAAGGGCGAGGTCGGCGGCGCCGCGAGCGGCCGCAACGGCGGATTCATGGAGGCGTCGCTCACCCATGGCGTCGGCAACGGGATGGCGCGCCACGCCGACGAGATCGACATCCTCGAAGAACTCGGTCTGCGCAACCTCGACGAGATCGAGGCGGCCATCGCCCGCTACTCGATGGACTGCGACTACGAACGCAACGGTGTCATCGACGTCGCCCACGTCCATCACCCTGCGTCGTATGCCGACGAGTTGCGCGAGGAGCACGACCTGTTGCGATCGATGGGCCAGCCGGTCCAGTGGTTCGACCAGGACGCCATGCGCGCCGAGGTCGACTCACCGACCTACACCGGTGGTCTGTTCAGGGAGAGCCGCGCTGCCCTCGTCGATCCTGCGAAGCTCGCCTGGGAACTCAAGCGGGTGGCGGAAGAACTCGGCGTGCGGATCTACGAGCACACCAAGGCGACGTCGATCGACAAGGACGGACGTGGCATCGCGGTCGTGACGCCGCTGGGCACGGTTCGATGCGCCAAGGCGGTGCTCGGCACCAACGCCGACAAGCCGCTGTTGAAGCGGATCAGCCAGTACATGGTGCCGGTGTACGACTACTGCCTCGTGACCGAACCGCTGTCGTCCGAGCAGCTCGACCGCATTGGCTGGGAGCGACGACAAGGCCTGTCGGACATCACCAATCAGTTCCACTACTACCGGCTCACCGCAGACAACCGGATCCTGTGGGGCGGCTACGACGCGATCTACTTCTGGGGATCGAAGGTGTCGACCGAGCAGGAGAGCCGACCCGAGACCTGGGCGAAGCTGTCGGGGCACTTCTTCGAGACGTTCCCGCAGCTCGACGACGTCCAGTTCACCCACACCTGGGGCGGAGCGATCGACACCAGCACGAGGTTCTCGGTGTTCTTCGGATCAGCATTTTCGAACCGGGTGGCCTACGCCGTCGGCTACACCGGCCTCGGCGTGGCTGCAACACGGTTCGCCGCGACGACCATGCTCGACCTGCTCGCCAGCCGTAAGTCGATCGCCACGTCGACGGACTTCGTGAAGGACAAGCCGCTGCCGTTCCCACCCGAACCGTTCCGGTTCGCCGGCATCCAGGCGACACGCTGGTCGCTCGACCGCGAGGACAAGACCGGCAAACGCAACGCGTGGTTGCGCACCCTCGATCGCTTCGGCCTCGGCTTCGACTCGTGATGTAACGATTGGTGTCTGACA
>JBGTCW010000097.1:0-2949 GCA_041748635.1 Ilumatobacteraceae bacterium
GGACTACGACCGCGAGAAGCTCCAGGAGCGCCTCGCCAAGCTCACCGGCGGCGTTGCGGTGCTCAAGGTCGGCGCGGCCACCGAGGTCGAGCTCAAGGAGAAGAAGCACCGCATCGAAGACGCGGTGTCGACCACCAAGGCGGCCATCGAGGAAGGTGTCGTCGCCGGCGGCGGCGTCACTTTGCTGCGTGCGGTCGCTGCGGTCACCAAGGTCGCCGAGACGCTCGAGGGCGACGAAGCCACGGGTGCTCGACTGGTCGCCACGTCGCTCGTCGGGCCGATCAAGCAGATCGCCGAGAACGCCGGAGTCAACGGCGGCGTCGTCATCGCGAAGGTGCTCGAGATGTCGGGCAACGAGGGCTACAACGCAGCCACCGGTGAGTACGAGGACCTCGTGAAGATCGGTGTCATCGACGCCGCCAAGGTGACCCGCTCGGCGTTGCAGAACGCCGGCTCGATCGCTGCGCTGTTCCTCACCACCGAGGTCGTCATCGTCGACAAGCCGGAGAAGTCCTCCGGCATGCCGATGGGTGGCGGCGACATGGACTTCTGATCCGGTCAACTGTTACATCAGGGGTCAGACCCCAGTTGTAACGGCTTCGGGAGCGGGGACAGCTCCTCTTTCTGACGCGATCGCGTGCCAGAACGGGGGCAGCTCCTTGTTCCTACGCGATCGCTGCGTGCCAGGGGTCAGACCCCAGTTGTAACGGCTGCCGGAACGGGGACAGCTCCTTGTTCCTACGCGATCACTGCACGTCATGGGTCAGACCCCAGTTGTAACGGCTTCGCCGTCACAACTGGGGTCTGCCCCCGTCGCGCCGTAGCCTTTCGCGTATGCGTATGGAAGCTGGTCTGACTGTCGTTCACCTGTTCGGGAAGCCGACGCCGGGGCTCGACCGTGAGGCCGTCGTTGCGGCGGTGAAGGCTGCTGAGGCCGACGAGTGTCAGGTGATCACTGCTGCGATGCTCGGACACAAGGCCGACATCTCGTTCATGGCGTTGGCTCCCGACTGGCGCACGCTGCGCACCCTGCAGTCGGCGCTGACGCTGGCCGGCATCGACATCGTCGACAGCTACGTCTCGATCACCGAGGTCAGCGAGTACGCCAAGGGAATGCCCGAGCACATGCTGCAGGCGCGGCTGCATCCACAGATCCCGCCCGACGGGATGAACGCCTTCTGCTTCTACCCGATGAGCAAGAAGCGCGAGGGCCACGCGAACTGGTTCGCCACGCCGTACGACGACCGCAACGACATGATGATGGAGCACGGCAAGAGCGGCCGCACGTTCGCCGGTCGTGTGGCGCAACTCGTGACCGGATCGACTGGCCTCGACGACTTCGAGTGGGGGGTCACGCTGTTTGCCGTGAGCCCCGACGTGCTCAAGGACGTGGTCTACACCATGCGATTCGACCGAGGCTCGGCCCTCTACGGCGAGTTCGGCGCGTTCTACGTCGGGTATCTCGACTTCATCGAGAACATCATCTGACGGCTTGAGTGGCGGCAGCGAGCGCGCTCAGCCGCCGACGATGATCGTGCGATCGAGGACGTCGCGACCCATCTCGTCGAATCGGAACCGATCGAACGCGGCACGCGCCGGATCTCCCGTGCGCGACACGATCTCGGTGATCCCTGACGGACCGTCGTAGTCGATCTGCAACCCGGCCTCGATCGACTCGAGGCACGACTCGAATGTCCGGCACACGGAGCCGCTGACGCTGACCTGACCGATCTGGCGCGCGATGTCGCCGGGGAAATCGGACTCTGCCCGCAGCGCCGCAAGGGCGATCAGGTTCGCGCAGTCGTACGCCTGTGCAGCGAACAGTCCGGGGGGATCGAAGGGCTCTGCCGGATCGCCCGAGTCGGCCTGCGGTGCCAGGCCGATGATTCGCTGGCGCAGGCTGGCGTCGAGGCCCTGGATTCGTTGCGGCGCCGCTGGGTTGCGGAGCGCGTCGTTGACGACGATCCGGGACAGCGCGCTGGTCTCGCGGTCGTCGAGGGCTTCCAGGAACTTGGTGCCATCCTCGCCGTTGGCCAACAACACGAGCACCTGGGCGTCCGAATCGAGCAGCTGGTCGACCTCGTCAGACAGGTCGTCGTCGGTGGAGCGGAACGAGATGCGACCGACGACGGAGATCGCCTCGTTGGCGAGAGAGTCTTCCACGGCGTCGGCGAACGAGCGGCCGTAGGCATCGTCGATGAAGACGATCGTGACCCGCTGCGCGCCGGTCTCGTCGGCGGTCCCGGCGATGGCGCGGGCCTGCAGCGAGTCGCTCGGCGACGTCCGGAAGAACAGACCGTCGTCGGGGAAGTTGTCGAGCGCGAGCGACGTTGCGGTCGGCGAGCACACCAACTTGCCGGCCGACACCATGTCGTCGAGTGTGCTCAGTGCGATCAGCGACGACACCGGCCCGATGATCGCGTCGACGTCTCGCTCGATCAGGGCCTGGATCGATGCGGCTGCCGTTGCGGTGCTGCTGCCCTCGTCGGCGACCACCAGGCGGACCCGCTGATCGAAGACGCCACCGGCCACGTTGATGCGGTCGATCGCCGTTTCGACGGCGGCCAGCATCGGTTCGCCGAGCAGCGTGTCGCTGAGCGGCAGCAGCGCGCCGATCACGAGACGCCCGTCGCCCGTCGCCACCTCGGCGGGAAGTGTCGTGGTCGTGGTGTCGGCGATCGTGTCGTCGACCGTTCGTTCGCTGTTGTTCGTGCACGCGACGAGCGCCGCTGCCATCACCAAGCCAACTGTGGCCCGGGCGCGGTGGCTGGTGCGGCGAGACGTCATCACGGACTCCCAGCGTAGGAGAGTCGCCGGCCGCCTGTCGGCCACGGTGCCGTCGTATGATTCCGTCATCATCTCCACCGAGGATGTCCTCCCCATCGAACCCGCTCCGATCGGGCGCGTGCGCCGGTCCGTGCCCGTCGTGCTGTCCGCCCGAAACCCGTC
>JBGTCW010000098.1:0-3530 GCA_041748635.1 Ilumatobacteraceae bacterium
CGCGATCGGATCGTTCGCGTCGTTCACCGCCCGAACCGCGAAGTCGTAGCTGTCGGCGAGCCGCCCCGCCATCACCGACACCAGGGAAGCCGTTGCCGCCAACTTGGCGCCCGCCCCCGGGTCGAGGCCAGGGTGGGCGAGGATCGTGCGGCATTGGGCGAACACCTCCCCGTAACGGCCTCGGATGTGGGCATGATCGAAGGCTGCCTCGACAAGGTCGGCCGCCTTCTCGGGTCGACCACGATGGAGTTGCCAGTCGATCGCGGCACGAATCTCGGGCAGTTCGTGATCGAGCAAGCGGAGCAACTCCCCGTTGGCGTCCCCTGCGGCTCCTCGGCATCCCATCACTTCGACGACCACGCCGGCAATCGCGTCCGCATGTCGGTCGCGGACCTCGGCCGCCTCGGCGGTTGCATCGAGCTCCTCGACGGCGAGTGTGCGCACGGCCATGGGCAGGCTGAAGCGATCGTCGGCGAGGCGACGCACGAGCGACGCCTCCACCAGCTCGACGATCGAACGTGCGGCGCCCCGATCGTGCCGGTCGCCAGCGTCGGAGACCACGCGCACCGCAGTGTCGAACCGGAACGACTCGGCGAACGCGCCCAGTCTTCGAAACGCGACGCCGGTCGATGGATCGAGTCGGTCGACACTCCATTTCACGCTGGCATCCAGGGAACGGTGCCGCCGAGGCTCCCGTCTGGCGGCTGCGGCGCCCATTCCGAGCGAATTGTGGACGTCCTGTGCGATTGTCGAGAGCGGCATGACGCCGGCGGCGGCGGCGACGAGTTCGATAGCGAGCGGAACGCCCTCGGTGTGCCGAGCGATCGAAGCGAGGTCGGCCGTTGTTGATTCGTCGGGCTCGAAGTCCGACACGACGTCGCGCACGCGGTCGATCAGCAGCGCGACAGCGGCCACGTTGCCGACTTGCGCGGACGGTGTGTCCCGGTCGGGGACGTCGAGGGGCGCCAAACGGTAGGCCACCTCGCCGCTCACCCCGAGCCGAATCCTGCTGGTCGTCAGCAGCCGCGTCTCCGGACGAATGGACCCCAGCAATTCGACATGAGGCACGATGTCGTCGAGGACGTGCTCGCAGTTGTCGATCACCATCAGACACCGGCCCGCTGGGACCCGTTCGGCGATCAACTCCTCGAACGACACATCGCGACCGACCGGACGCAACGAGTCCTCGAACGACGATCTCACACCCGCCGGCCCCGATGCCGCGCCAAGATCGGTCCACCACACTGGCCAGGCGGCGGTGGCGATGGTGTCGGCAACTTCGCGGGCGAGACGCGTCTTGCCGACGCCGCCCTCACCGACGAGGGTGACCAGTGAACGCCTCTCGAGGAGGTCGCAGAGTTCCTCCACCTCTGCGACACGCCCCACGAACGATTCGCCCCTTCCGTGCCCCACCGGCCCACCATACGCGACGAATGCGAGGAGCTCTTGCGAGATCCACTCGAACCGAACTGGCAGCGGCTTCACCGACCGGTTTTCGATGATTCCTCACCCATGTGGGTGAGGTTTCCGCCGAGAAATTTCGTCACGCTGGCTCTGCGACGACGAACTGCCCATCGCTCACGCCCCAACAAGGAGCCACCGTCATGAAATCCACGCACGCCGACCTCGACACGATCCTGGCGTCCGACGTCGCCACGGTCAAGGGCACCCAGTGGGGAGCGATGGCAGCCAACATCAACCGTTACGAACCTGGGGCCGATCTGTCACCACTCCTCGCGCAAGTTCGCAACGGTGCATGCCCGGTGCCGCACTGGGGCTACCTGATCGAAGGTTCGTGGACCGTTGGATACACCGACGGCTCGACCGAGACGATCAACGCAGGCGAGGCCTTCTACGTTCCACCCGGACATGATCGAGTCTTCACCGAGACCGGTTGCTTGATGGCTGAGTTCAGCCCGGCGGCCGAGATGGCAGCGTTCATGGAGGAAGTGGCGCCGCTGCTCGCGGAATAGTCGGGTGGCGCGACGATGTCCCAGAGGCCGCTGAAGATGCCGACCAAATTCTTGGCCGCCTTGGTCCCGCTCGTGCTGGCGTTGGGAGCATGCGGGGACAACGACGACACGACATCGAGCGACACCGCAGCGAGTACGTCGAGCGACATTCCGCGACTCACGTTCGACGGGTCGAGGTGTGCTTATGAGGGTCCCCAGGAGGTGACGGCCGGCGTCGTCGCCGTGGAGCTCGTCAACGACAGCGATGGCTCCGCGAATGCTTTCGTCGGCCGACTCGACGAGGGCACGACCGTCCAGGACGTGATCGACGACGCCGGGACGGAGCCGACCAGTCGGATGTCGCCGTGGCTGACGGACATGGGAGCACAGAGACCGGCGCGAGCGGGCGAGACGATGCGCTGGGAGGACAGCCTCGCTGCGGGAGAGTACTTCGTGACCTGCACGTCGCGTGCCGGCGGATGGGCCGCATTCGGAACCGGGTTGACCGTCGTCAATGGGTAGGCGTCTTGCGGCGTGGTGGCGGTGGATCGCGCGCCCGTGGCGTTCGGCCGGGTTGATCCTGGCGTTGATCGCGTCGTTCGCCCTCCCGGCGTTCATGGCCGCGAGCGCCGACGTGTTCCTCGTGTCCGCGGCCGACTCGATCACCCGTCAGGTGCTGGACGACCATCCAACCGGGCTCGACGTGACCGTCGTCGCCGCTGGCCGGCTCACACCGTCGGGCGTCGCCGACCTCGACATCGCGATGCGCAGCCAACTCGATCGCGTCGGCCGGCTCGGTGATGCGCAGCGGATCGTGTACGCCGACCTCGAGCTGCAACGGCCCTCGTCAGACGGGCAATCACCGGCGGAGGCGATCATCGGCTCGGGCGCCCGATTCATCGCCAGCGACGGCGCGATCGACGCCCTCGACGTTATCGACGGCGACCGCGGCGTCGAAGGCGTGTGGATCTCCGAGCTGGTGTCGCAACGGTTCGAGCTGCCCGCCGGAACCCTCATCTCGGTCAGTGACAGCACGCCACTGCCGATCGCCGGGGTGTTCGCCAACCTCTGGGAGGGTGAGCGAGACCCGTATTGGGATGATCTTCCGCCGGCGTTCGTGCCACGGTTCTCGGCGGTGATGTCGCGTCCGCTCGACGAGACGGTGATCGTGCCCGAATCGCTGCTCTTCGGACTCGGCGCCGACGGGCTCGTGCGATGGGACGTCGAGATGACCGACCGGCCCGACAGCTACGCAGAGCTGTCGACCCACGCGGCAAGGACACGCGGAATCGAGCGCTCGTACACCGAGTCGCCAGACCTGGCCGGCGCCCTCGCGGGGTTCGCCGGGGGCGGAGCGCAGGTGCCCACGTTGGCGACCGACGTGTTCGAGCTCCGAGATGAGATCGACCGGATCGTCGCCGACCTCGATCAGCCGATCGCGACGGCGGCGATCGGCGGAATCGTCCTCGGGCTGCTCGTCACGGCAGCCGGCGCCGCGTTCGCAGTGCGCAAGCAGGAAACCGAGGTGCGACTCCTACGCGCCGACGGCGACGCGGCCTGGCGGTTCGCGGCCCGGGC
>JBGTCW010000099.1:0-3321 GCA_041748635.1 Ilumatobacteraceae bacterium
TGCGCGAGGATGACGACGTCGCAAGCATGGTCACCGCGCATCGTTCCGTAAAGGGGAAGTCCATGCATTCCAGCTCCCGTCGTACTCGGGTCGCCACCTTGATCGCCGCCGGCGTGATCGGCTTCGGCGGTGTCGCCGCCGCCGGCCCAGCGGTGCTGCAGACAGATTCGATCGACCTCGACGAGTTCGTCGAGACCCCGGAGATCGAGGAGCCGGTGGTCGAGGAAGAAGCGGTCGAAGAAGAAGTCGTCGAAGAAGTCGTCGAGGAAGAAGCGGTCGAGGAAGAAGTCGTCGAAGAAGCGGTCGAGGAAGCAGTGGTCGAGGGGGAGGTGCCTGAGGGCATCGAAGAGGGCCCGCGCACCGACGCCGACACCAAATTCGACGAGACGAAGTGCCTCGACGGCAACCACGGCAAGACGGTCAGCGCCGTCGCTCGTGGCGAATCGAAGTGGGATGGCGAGGGCGCCTGGCCGTTCGAGGGCGTCGAGGTGCGAGATGCTGCGCAGTCGAACTGTGGCAAGGACTCCGACAAGGACTCCGAGGACGAGACCGAGACCGAGGATGGACCCGACACCGAGGAGGGCTCGGCCGAGGAACTCGACTCGGGTCCCCCCGAATGGGCGGGCAAGCCGGACAAGGCCGACAGCGCCGACAAGGCCACCGGCGACGACAAGCCCGGCAAGGGCAAGAGCGCCGACAAGGGCAACCGAGGCGACAAGGGCAAGCAGGACTGACGCCAGCCCGACTCGTCACTCCAAGTCGTCAGCGCGCTGAGACCCGCATCGGCGCTCCGCCGGTCGGCCGATTGACGACCATGCCGACCGGACGCGGAATCTCGCTCGCGGTCGACGCAATGTCGAGCCGTTGAGCGACACGGGCGACGATCAAGGTGAGTTCCATCTGGGCGAGCGCGAACCCGATGCAGTTGCGGGCGCCTCGACCGAACGGCACCCATGCGATGTTCGCCAGCGCACGTTGGTCATCGCTGGCCGCGATCGAGCGGTCGGGGAGGAAGCGGTCGGGATCGAAGCGGAGCGGGTCGTCCCAGGAGACCGGATCGCGACCAGCGAGGTGCGCCGACCACAGGATCAGCGTTCCCTTTGCGATGCGGTGACCGCCGATGGTCATGTCTCTCGCCGCCTCACGTGGGGAGACGACACCCGCCGGATGCAGGCGGGTCGTCTCGCGCATCACCCGGTTCGCGAGGTCGAGTGCGGCCAGGCTGTGAGCGTCGGCGCGTGGTGATTGATCGAGGGGTCCGAAGACCTCGTCCGCCTCGCTGCGCAGACGCTGCCACAGCTCCGGTTCGGAGGAGACGCACCAGAACATCCACGACAGCGACGCGACCGTCGTGTCGAAGCCAGCGCCGATCAGGGTGATGACCTGGTCACGGATCTCGCCGTCGCTGAGTGTGTCGTCGGCCACGAGCGTGCTCAACACGTCGAGTGGGTCCGTCGACGGTTCAGCGCGAAGCATCATGATCTGTTCGTCGATGATCGCATCGAGCGCCCGGCGGTCAGCGCGGACCCGTGATCGTCTCGTTCTCGGAAGCGGGTGGGGGAGTTGGCGGATCGCTGCTGATTCCAGGTAGGCCTGGGACCGCTCGAAGAGCGCTCCGATCTCGGTCGAACGCGCGGCGAGGCGCTCGCCGAACATCGAGCGGACCACGATGTCGATCAACAGCGCTCGACCCAACGGATACAGGTCGACGTCTCGTTCGTGGGTGGCGAGCTCGTCCAGGAGTCGATCGATCATCTGGTCCGTCTGTTCGACGATCATCGGGATGAAGCCGTTGAGTCGGCGGCGGCTGAACGCCGTTTGGACCGACGACCGGCGCCGGCTGTGATCGTCGCCGTCGGAGACGATCATCGACTCGCTGCCGACGACGAAGCCCAGCACGTTGAACTTGTGCCCCCAACGAAAGTGATCGGTGGGCATCGAGAACATCTCACGCAACGCCGTGGGGTCGCCGATGACGGCCATCCGCACGGGGCCTGCACCGAAGCCGTACATCGGCCCGTACTCGGCGGCGAGCTCGTCGAGCACGGGCGTCGGGTCGGCGAAGATGCGCCGAAGCAGACCGGGCTGGCGCCACCGTGGCGGAGCGGGAAGCGTTGTTGCAGTCACGGCGTCACGCAAAGGCGTCGGCTCGCGCGCTGGACGGACGGCGGTGTGCCGTGAGGAGAGCCCACCCGACGGGAAGCAGTGCGGCGACGAGCAGGAAGTCGCCCAAGATCGCGAGCGGGTAGATCCTCGCCGGCCGGGCGGAGACGAACAGCACTCCACCGGCAACGAGGAGGCCGCCCGTCACACGGGAGAGCACACCGGTGCGCCACAACAGGATTCCGGTGCCGATGAGGCCGGTCGGGAAGAAGAGGCCCCACGGGAGATATGCAAAGAGCACTCCCGCATTGTCTTCCCGGAGTGTGTCGAGCACGTCACGCCCGAATTCGGCGGCGAGGATCGCGTCGATGTTGAAGCCGACGCCGGCCGCACATCCGATGAGGATGACGACCATCATGATCGGCGCCGCCCGCGGCGCTGCCGGTTCGAGCGCTCGGTAGATGCCCACGAACGCGATCAGGAACGCGAAGCACGACCACACGCCGATCATGCCGCCCACGCGGCCGTCGTTGATGCCGTCACCGTCGGTGATGAAGGCGACGGTGCTGGCGAGCATCAAGATCGGTCCGGTGACGGCGGCGATGCCCGCGATGCGAACCGTGGTCGGACTTGCCCCGGGCATCGAGATCAGCTGCTTGTCCGTGGTCTGAATGGTCATGGTCTGACTGGTCATGGTGAATCTCCTCCACACTCGGGGGATCGTGCGAGGATTCGCACGATCCCGGTTGTCGGGTCGACCTCGATGAGGTCGCCGTCGTGGATCTCGGTGGTGGCATTGGCGGCGCCGACCACGGCAGGGATACCGAGCTCTCGGGCCATGATCGCGGCGTGGCTCATGGCGTCGCCCTCCTCGGTCACGAGTGCGGCGGCCAACGACAGCACCAGGTTGTAGGACGGCGAGGTCATGGGTGCGACCAGCACATCGCCGGCCTCCATCTCGTCGATGGCGCAACCGGCGCCGAGCACCAGACGAGCCCGGCCCTGACACGCCATCGTGCCGATGCCCTCGCCGACGAGACCGCGACCGTCGGACGCTCGGGGCCCCTCGGCGGAGGGCGACACGAGCGCGAGGGCGCGCACCACCGTGCCCAACGCCCCGGGAAGACCGTCGGGCATCGGGGGTTCGGGAGGACCGAGCGTGCGCGGAGCATCGGCGGCGCGAAGCGACCGGCGATGAGCGAGCCGTCGTTCGAGATC
>JBGTCW010000100.1:0-2000 GCA_041748635.1 Ilumatobacteraceae bacterium
CGGACCGGTCGTCCGCGTTCGAGCTCATCGTCGACACCGATCCCGCATCGGTCAGAAGAGGTCGATCATCTGTCGGAGCCGCGCCCGCAGCAGCGGCGCCATGGCGGCATCGGTCTTTCCCAGGTGCACGACGACGAGCTCACGATCAGGGACCACCACGGTGTACTGACCCTCGTGCCCGTGGCAGGCGAGACTCCCGGGGAACTCGGGCCAGATCCACCAGTGACGGCCGTAGTCGCAGCCGTCCTCGTCGTCGTGCGATACGGGTGTACCGGCGTCATCCACCCAACCCGGTGGCAGGATCCGCTCGCCCTGCGCAGTGACGCCGTCATGACGGTAGAGCTCGCCGAACGCCGCGAAGTCATGTGCGGTCGCGTAGACGTACGACGATCCGACGAAGTCACCTGCAGCGTCGAATTTCGGGACCGCAGATCGCATCTCGACCGGGCCGAACAACCGATCGATCAGGAACGACCCGATCGCTGCACGGCGTCGCTCCGGGTCGCCGCCGGACCCACCGCTCACGATGTCGCCGATGATGCGGCAGATGATGTTCGTGGTGCCCGACGAGTAGCTGTAGAACGCGCCGGGTTCGTGGTCGAGGGGCAGTGCCGCGGCGTAGGCCGCGTGACTCGGTCCGCTCTCGCCGAACAGCATCTCGATGCAGTGCGAGACCTCGTCGTCGACATAGTCCTCGACGAAGCGAAGGCCAGAACGCATCTCCAACAGTTGCCGTGTGGTGATCGGCGCCTTCGGCGAACCGGCCCATTCGGCCACCGCAGCTGGGGCGTCGATGTCGAGGGCACCGTCGCCGACGAGGATGCCGACCGCGGCCTGCGTGATCGACTTCGCCATGCTCCACGACGTCAGCGTCGACTCGGCCGTGATCTCGATCGCCGGTTGGAACACGTTCTCCGGCTGGATGCCGTAGCGCTCGGCGACGACCTCGTCGCGGTGGCGAACCACCAACGCCAGGCTGACGCCCTCGTCCACGGGGCGTTCGAACAGCTCGTCGACGAGCACAGGAAGGTCGGAGGCGGACACGAGCCCGACGTTAGTTGCCGCCCACCAGGCGGTCTGCGAGGCCGACCAATCCGCTGACGTCGTGCACGTCGACGGACAGCAACGGAAGTTCGACCACGATCACGTCCTCGGCGACGTCGGCAAGGCCGGCGATCTCCTCGCGTTCCGCGCTGGCCAGTTCGGTCAGCTCCACGTGCCAAGCGACCTGCTCGGCGAGCGGGCCGTCGTCGAGGTCGGCGAGGGCGGCGCGATCACGAGCGGTCAACTGCTCGGGCATCGGGTGGATGAGGTTGACGACGACGCCGGCGAACGGGAACGATCCGTCGCGCAACGCACCGATCAGGTGCTCGGCCTCGCCGATCGCTTCGGCGCGGGGGCTCGACACGACCACGAACGAGGCGACATCGGAGCGCAGCAGGATCGAGACCTCCTCGGCGCGGCGACGCAAGCCCGGTTCGATGTTCGCGAGCGAACGGAAGAACTCGACGGTGTCCTCGACGATCTGCGGCCCGGCGAGGCGGCGCACAGCCCACAGGAACATCGACGCCGCCGCATTGGTGACCTTGGCGAACGCCCGCTGACCGACCGTCAGTGCCCGATACACGGGATGGCTGAGAAATCCGATCAACCGATCGGGTGCCTCCAGCAGATCGATGGCGTGCCGCGACGGTGGGGTGTCGACGATGACGAGGTCCCACTCGCCACTGGTGTGGAGCTGATGGAGCCGCTCGATCGCCATGTATTCCTGGGCGCCGGCGAGCGAACCCGAGATCGCCCGGTACACCGGGTTCTCCAGGATGGCGTCGGCCTGCTTCGCACCTGTGGTCTGTTCGCGAACGAGCCGGTCGAACGTCGACGCCGCATCGAGCATCAACGCCCAGAGTTCACCGCCGTCGAGGCCAGGGATGTCCGTGACGCGATGTGGGGCGTCGGCCGCGGCGCCGGCTTCGAGCCCGAGTGCGTCGGCGAGGCGCCGC
>JBGTCW010000101.1:0-4652 GCA_041748635.1 Ilumatobacteraceae bacterium
CGGGCACCGTCGACGTTGCCGGCGGTGGTTGAGCTGTCGGAGGTGTTGGAGCGTGAGGAGCTGCTGCCGTTGGGTCTGGTGCTCGAGCGCAGCGGCCTCGATGACGTCTTGGCAGGCCTTGACGAGTTCGTGCTGCTCGCGCCGACACATGCAGCATTCGCGGCTGGCGGCGACGAGGTCGGTGTCGACTTCTTCGAGATGGTGAAGAACCCGCGCCTGTTGGACGCAGTGATGCGCTATCACATCGTTGCGAATCCTGCAGTGAATGTGTCGTGGCGAACGTTGAACGGTGCAACCCTCGACGTGAGCGGTTCCGATCCTGCGTTGGTCGGCCTTGTTGACGGCGTGGAGGTGGTCGACCGGATCCGAGTGCGCAGCGGCACGGTGCTCGTGGTGGAGCGCGTGCTGCTTCCGAGGCCGTCAACCGCCGATGCACCGTCAGCTGTCGCGCCTGGCAGCTGACGAGTTCGGTTGCGCGGAGGCCGACCGGACGATCAGTTGCGGTTGGACTCGACCGCCTTGACCAGCCGGTCGAACACCGCGTCGGGATGACCGATGCCGTTGATCACCACGAGCCGATTCTGGTCGCCGTAGTGCTTGATGAGCGGGAACGTCTGCTCCTCGTACAAATCGAGGCGACGGTTCACCGACTCGGGTGTGTCGTCCCCACGCTGCTGCACATCACCGCCACATACTTCGCAGATCCACGGGTCGGGGTCGCTGCCGCTCGAGGTGTAGTTCGTGCCGCAATCTCGGCACACCCGACGCGCCGAGATCCGTTCGAGCACGATCTCCCTCGGCACGTTCAGGTCGAGCACCACGTCGATCGGGCGGACGTCCGCAATCGAGTCGAGCGCGTCAGCCTGCTCGATCGTGCGGGGAAACCCGTCGAGGATGTAGCCCCTCGTCGACGCGTCGAGAGCGGACAACCGGTGTTCGACGAGACCGATCATGATCTCGTCGCCGACCAGACCCCCGGTGTCCATCACCTGCTTGGCGACCATGCCGAGCTCGGTGCCTTCACGCACCGCCGCGCGAAGCATGTCGCCGGTGGAGATGTGCGGTACGACGAAGTGCCGGGACAGACGCACGCACTGCGTCCCCTTGCCGGCACCCTGTCGCCCGAGAATGATGAGGCGGGCGCCGGGGATCACCGCAGACCTACTTGAGGAAGCCCTCGTAGTTGCGCAGCGTGAGCTGACTGTCGATCTGACGCATCAGCTCCAGTGCCACGCCGACGGAAATCAGCACGCTGGTGCCGGCGAAGCCGAACGAGTTGACCCCGGCGAGGATCAACAAGATGTACGGCAGCACGGCCACGATCGCGATGAACACGGCACCCGGCAGCGTGATCCGGTTGACCGCCTTGCCGAGATAGCGCTCGGTCTGCGGGCCGGGCCGAACGCCGGGGATGAATCCGCCCTGGCGGCGCAGCTGGTCGGCCTGGCGCACCGGGTCGAAGGCGATCGAGTTGTAGAAATAGGCGAACGCGATGATCATCAACGCGAAGATCGTGATGTACACGAAGTTCTGCGGGTTCACGATGTAGCGGTCGACGAACGATGCAATGTCACCGCGCCACCCCTCACCGGAACCGAGGAACTGCGTGAAGATCACCGGGAGCAGCAGGATCGAGCTGGCGAAGATGATCGGGATGACGCCCGACTGGTTGACCTTCAACGGGATGTAGGTGTTCTGTCCACCCATCATCCGTCGGCCGACCACGCGCTTCGCGAACTGGACCGGGATGCGCCGCTGCCCGAGTTCGACGTACACGACGGCCACGATGATCCCCAAGGTGAGCACGATCATCGCAATGAACCAGAAGACCTTGTTGAGCTGCAGGATGCTCCAGAAGCCGCCCGGCAGGCTCGCGACGACGGATGCGAAGATGATCATCGACATCCCGTTGCCGATCCCGCGCTGGCTGATCAGCTCGGCCATCCACATCAACACTGCGGTTCCGGCGACCAGCGTCGGAATGATCAGGTACCCGCGAGGCCACACGCCATCGGGCAGCAACGGCACTGTCGGTGCGGCGCTCGCCGCCGTGAAGAACGCCGTGCCCCTACCGGTGCCGAAGATGAACACGAGGCCCGTGGACTGCAGCGTCGCGAGCCCGATCGTGACGTAGCGGGTGTACTGGGTGATCTTGCGTTGCCCGACGGCTCCCTCGCTCTGGAGTTCTTCGAGCTTCGGGATCACCACACCGAGCACCTGCATGATGATGCTCGCCGTGATGTACGGCATGATCCCGAGCGCGAAGATCGAGAAGCTCTCGAACGCACCGCCCGAGAACAAGTTCAAGAAGCCGAGGGCGCCCTGCTGACCGGCCGACTCGCGCAGCTGCTCGATCGCTATCGGATCGACGCCCGGGACACGAACGAAGACACCGAGACGGTAGACGGCGACCATCGCAACGACGAACAGGAGCTTGTTGCGAAGGTCATGGACCCTCCAGACGTTCGCCAACTGCGAGAACACTCAGAACACTCCTGTGCGGATCGGGGATGATGCGGTGGAACCGTTGCTGAAGATCAGCGGTTGGCGAACTGGTTGCCCTGGACGGCGGGGCGACCGGCCTTTCCTTCTTCGCGGAACGGCAGCTCGATCAACGTCACCGTACCGCCCGCCGCCGTGATGGCAGCTTCAGCTGTTGCGGAGATCGCGTGGACGTGGAGGTCGACCTTGGTCGAGATCTCGCCGCGGGCGAGCACCTTCACGAAGGCCTTCTTGCGCAGCAGGCCATTCGCCACGAGCACGTCGGGGTTCACCGTGGAATCGCCCGTTGCCTCGACCAGCGCACCCAGTGCGTGGAGGTTGACGGCCTGGTACTCGACGCGGAACGGGTTGTTGAACCCCTTGAGCTTCGGGACGCGCTGCTTGAGCGGTGTCTGTCCGCCTTCGAAGCCGCGGGCCACGGTGTTGCGGGCGCGCTGGCCCTTGCTGCCACGTCCGGCGGTCTTGCCGCCCTTGCCGCCGGTGCCCCGGCCGACGCGCTTTGCGTTCTTCTTGGCGCCGGGTGACGGCGCGAGGTCATGGACCTGCATGGGTCAGCTCTCCTTCTCGGCGGTGTCGGACACCTCGAGCAGATGCGGGACCCGGGCGATCATGCCGCGGATCTCCGGACGGTCGGGCAGCGTGTTGGTCGAGCCGATCTTGCCCAGGCCCAGCGCGCGCAGGGTGCCGCGGTGCTTGGGCTTGGTGCCGATCGACGACTTGGTCTGCGTGACGGTGATCGTTGCCGTGTTATCGGTGGAGTTGCTCACTCGGCACCTCCGGTCGGAACCGCGGCTGCGCCGGCCCGGCTCTTCTGGCGTTCGTTGTACGCGTTGAGCAGGCCCTTGGGCACGAACTCTTCGGCCGGGAGGCCGCGGCGCGCCGCGATCTCGTCGGGGCGCTGGAGTGACTTGAGCCCGTCGACGGTGGCGCGGGCGACGTTGATGTGGTTGGCGGAACCGAGCGACTTGCAGAGCACGTCATGCACTCCGGCCTCTTCGAGGATGACGCGAGCGGCGCCGCCAGCGATGACACCGGTACCCGGCGCGGCCGGCTTCATCATGACCTTGCCGCCACCGGTGGTGCCGAGCACGGGATGGATGATCGTGCTGCCGGCCATCGGCACTTCGAAGAGGTTGCGCTTGGCTTCCTCCGTGCCCTTCTGGATGGCGAGCGGCACTTCTTTCGCCTTGCCGTAGCCGAGACCGACGCGGCCGTTGCCGTCGCCGATCACCACGAGCGCGGTGAACGAGAATCGCCGACCGCCCTTGACGACCTTGGCCACACGATTGATCGTGATGACGCGCGACTCGCGCAGACCGCTGTCGTCGCCGTCGCGGCTGTCACGACCGTCGCGTCCGTCACGGCCACGGTTGTCGCGGCTGTCACGACCTCCGCCGCGATTGTCGCGGTTGTCACCGGGATTGTTGGTGGGAAATGCCATCAGAACTCCAGTCCTGCTTCACGAGCTGCTGCGGCCACGGCGGCGATGCGGCCGTGGTAAGCGAACCCGCCTCGGTCGAAGACGACCTTGTCGATACCGGCCGCTTTGGTGCGCTCGGCAATCAGTTGGCCGACGCGGGTGGCCGCCTCGACGCTCGAACCCGAACCGGCAGCGCGTAGGTCGGCTTCGTTGGTGGACGCCGACGCGAGGGTCGTGCCGGCGTCGTCGTCGATCACCTGCACCGACAGGTGCTTGTTGGATCGGAACACGGCCAGGCGTGGACGTGTGGCGGTGCCGTGGATCTTCTTGCGGACGCGACGGTGGCGGCGAATGCGGCCACTGCGACGTGCTTCGGCGATCTTGGTCATGAGACGCTCCGTTACTTCTTTCCGGCTTTGCCGGCCTTGCGCAGCACTCGCTCGCCCGCGTAGCGGACGCCCTTGCCCTTGTACGGCTCGGGCTTGCGGATGCTGCGGATGTTGGCGGCCACCTGGCCGACCACTTCTTTGTCGATGCCCGACACGATCACCTGTGTCTGTACGGGCACTTCGAACGTGATGCCCTCGGGCGCCTTGACGTCGACCGAGTGGCTGAAACCGAGGTTGAGGCGAAGGGCACTCGGGCCCTGTGCCTCGGCGCGGTAGCCGACGCCGACGATCTCGAGATTCTTGGTGAAGCCGTCGGTGACACCGATGACCATGTTGTTCAC
>JBGTCW010000102.1:0-11435 GCA_041748635.1 Ilumatobacteraceae bacterium
GAGTGACCATGGCACGACCAAGAGCCTCTACGCCAAGGATCCCGACGGCATCGAGTTCGAAGTGGTGTGGATCATCCCGGCCCACCTGCTGAGCGCCGACGACATCAGTGCACGCACCACGATCGGTTCGCTCGACCTCGCTGCCGAGATCGAGCGCTTCGGGCGCGACGAGCACGGCGGCATCGGCATCTCCATCCCCACCCGCCCATCAACTGCGAAAGTGACGTGACGACATGAAGGTCGACTTCTGGATCGATCCAGGCTGCCCCTTCTGCTGGGCGACCGCACGGTGGGCCGTCGACGAGGTGCAACCGCACCGCGACATCGAGATCACGTGGCGGCCGATCAGCTTGTTCTTCAAGAACCAACCCGACCCGGAGTCGCAGTCATACGAGGGATCGAAGTTCACCCATGGATTGCTCCGGGTGATCGAGTCGGTTCGCACCACTGATGGCAACGACGGCGTGTTCAAGCTCTACTGGGAGTTCGGCTCCCGACTCCACCATGACAAGGAGCGGCCGTTCGAACCCGCCGATGCGCTCCGGACGGTGGGCCTCGACGCTTCGCATGCTGCGGCGTTCGACGACGAGTCGTGGGACGCCGTGATCCGCTCCGCTATGGACGAGGGGCTGGAGCTCGTCGGCGACGACGTCGGCACGCCGATCATTGCGTTCGACAACTCCGACGGTCGACGCGTCGGCTACTTCGGGCCGATCATCTCGCGGATCCCCTCCACCGAGAAGAGCGTGGCGATGTGGGACGCCCTCGTGACGATGATGGACGTCGACTCGTTCTTCGAACTCAAGCGCACCCGCTCCGAGGGCCCGCAGCCCGGCGACCGCCCACTCCCCCGGTAACGCGTTTCGCGTCCTCAGTCCGCGCAGGCGGTGAGAAGACGGCGCTTGAAGGCTCCCTCGTCGACCGACCACACGACGCGGATGTTCGGATCGGGACGTCCGAATCGCCGGTCGGGAATCGTGCAGCCGCGGGTCGGCCCGTCGATGCCGACCACCAGCCACTCGTCGGTGGCCTCCAGGATCATCGACGCGTCCAGAGCGACGGCCATGGCGATCGGATCGGGGAGGTCGAAGCCGGCGAGGCCCGTGTCGATGCAGTACTGCTCGACGTCGCCGTTGATGTCGATGGCGAACTTCCCGAGCGACCCGACCGACGCCAGCTTCGTCTGCTCCTCGTCCGTCATCACGGCGAAGGTGCGCGAGATGTTCCAGCCGATCATCGTCTTGGCGCCGGATGCCGCGAAGACCACTGTTGCTGCCTCGGGGTCTGCCCAGACGTTGTACTCACCGAGCGAATCGACGTTGCCCACGCCGTCGGGCGAGCCGGCCATCAGGTAGGTGTGGCCGAACTTGGTCAGCAGCTCGGGGTCGAGTTCCAGCGCCGCGGCGATGTTCGTCAGTGGACCCAGCGTGACCAGATCGTGCTGGCCAGGCTCGCTCGCCGCGATCGCCACGAGGGCTCCGACCGCGTCGGCAGAAGTGGCGGCCCTCGACGGTTCGGGCAACCGCGCCCCGCCCATCCCGTCCTGACCGTGAACGAACTGAGCAGTGTCGAGCGAGCGGACGAGCGGTCGATCCCGTCCGGCGTGGAGCGGCACGTCGGCGCCACCAGCGAGGTCCAGCGTGATGATCGCGTTGCGCACCGCGAGATCGAGCGGGACGTTGCCGGCCACCACGGTCACGGCTCGCACGTCGACCGACGGTTCGCGCACGGCGAGGATCAAGGCGATGGCATCGTCCGATGCGGTGTCGGTGTCGATCACGATGCTGCGGCGTTCCATCGCCGAAGTCTGCCCCCGGTGCCACGGTGCGTCGAAGCCGTAGCCCGGTCCAACGACGTTGCGACGTGTGTCAGGTCGCCAGTCGATGTAGCCAGATCGGCGCGGCGACACCCTTCACCCTCGTCGGCCCGACGGGCCGGAACGCTGTGCGGAGTTGGCCCGCACCCAGCGAACGCACGACCTGTTCGGTGACCAGAAGCTCCCCCGGCCCGGCCAGGTCGGCAACGCGGGCCGCGATGTTGACGGTCTGGCCGACGAAGTCGTCACCGCGCTCGACCACCTGGCCGACGTGCATTCCCATGCGGACCGCGAGCGGGAACTCGGCGGCATCACGCGCTGCCGACACGGAACCCAGAACGGCACACGCTGCGGCCAAGCCGACCGGCCCCGACTCGAACCAGAGCATCAACCCGTCGCCGAGCTCCTTGACGACGCGGCCACACCCGGCGAGTTCGACCGCGACGAGTCGGGACTGACGATCGAGCACGTCGACGGCAGCGCGGTCACCGTTGACGTCGGTGTACGCGGTGAACCCGACGAGGTCGGTGAACACGATCGCTGCCGTACCCACGACGGACTCGGCTCCGCTCACGTGACGACGACTCGGCCGCTCCCGGACCGAGCCATCACGACACAGTCACACTCGCCGTCGCTGTCGCTGTCGACCACCGTCAATTTCGCAGCGGTGGCGGTCGTGGGTGTGTCGATACGAACCCTCGATCCGGCGGGCATCGCAACCGTGATCTTCCCCGACACCGTCTCGGCATCGACGTCGCCCGGCACTGCCATCGTGACGTCGATCCTGCCGCTCACGCAGTGCGCGTGGGCCGGGCCGTGCACCTCTCGCAACGTGATCCGTCCGCTCGTGGTCGTGACGTGCGCGGCGCCACACCGACCGACGTCGACACGACCGCTCTCCCCGACGATCCGACACTCGCCGGCCACCGTCCCCACCTCGACCCTGCCACTCGACGTGCGCACGTCGACCGTCCTCGCGTCGTCGACGCGCACCTTGCCCGACGCGGTGACGACGGCCACCGCACCCGCCGATCCGAGCACCTCGACGCTTCCCGACGCGGTTCCGATCACGAGGTCCATCCCGGTCGGCACCCGAACCTCCGTGCGACCACTGCCACCGACGACGGTCATCTCGTCGCCGTCGATCTCGGCCGTGGCACCGTCGACCGACACCTCCTCGAGTTCGCTCACGGTCCTCACCCGAACCGCTCCGCTGGTGCTGGCGACCCGCACCGACGCCAGGGGAACCTGCGTGTCGTTCACCATGGCCTGACCGTACCCGATCGAATCACCCCGGAAAATGCACAGATCCGACCGCTGAGCGGTCGGATCTGCGCACAGTTCGGTGTGTCGTGACGAACCCCGGAGTCAGTCGAGGCGTTCGATGATGGTGGCGTTGGCCATGCCGCCGCCTTCACACATCACCTGCAGGCCGTAGCGGCCGCCGGTGCGCTCGAGCTCGTTGAGGAGCGTCGCCATCAACTTGGTGCCCGAGGCACCGAGCGGGTGGCCGAGGGCGATGGCGCCGCCGTTCACGTTCACCTTGCTCATGTCGGCGCCGGTCTCCTTCTGCCACGCGAGCACGACCGAGGCGAACGCCTCGTTGACCTCGAACAGGTCGATGTCGTCGATGGTGAGGCCGGTCTTCTCGAGGATCTTCTTCGTCGCCGGGATCGG
Source organism: Ilumatobacteraceae bacterium (assembly GCA_041748635.1). Classification (GTDB taxonomy): domain Bacteria; phylum Actinomycetota; class Acidimicrobiia; order Acidimicrobiales; family Ilumatobacteraceae; genus Sva-07. Next base: position 3,494 of record JBGTCW010000102.1, read on the forward strand.
ACCCTTGAGCATCGTGACCGGGTCGGTGCCGGTGACGGCGAATGCGTGGAAGCGGGCGCGGGGCTTCATGCCGAGTTCCTCCGCCTTCTCCTTGCTCATGATGAGCACGGCGGACGCTCCGTCGGAGATCTGGGACGAGTTGCCCGCGGTGATCAGGCCGTCTTCCTTGAAGGCGGGCTTCAGCTTGGCGAGCGTCTCGGCGGTGGTGCCTTCGCGGATGCCTTCGTCGCTCGTCACGACCTCGGTCTGGCCGTCGATCTCGACCTCGATCGGGACGATCTCGTTCTCGAAGCGGCCCTCGTCGCGGGCGGTGGCGGCGCGCTGCTGGCTGAGGGCACCGAACGCGTCGAGGTCCTCACGGGTGATGCCGTACTCGACGGCGATCATGTCGGCACCGATGCCCTGCGGGGGCAGGCCGGTCTCCGAGTAGCGGTCGAGCTGCTCCTGCGGGAACGGGAAGCCCATGCCCTGCACGATCGAGGCGCCCATCGGGGTGCGGGTCATCACTTCGACGCCGGCGGCGACGACGACGTCGTATGCGCCGGCCATCACGCCCTGCGCAGCGAAGTGCATCGACTGCTGGCTCGAGCCGCACTGGCGATCGATCGTGGTCGACGGGACCTCTTCAGGCCAGCCCGCGGCGAGGACGGCGTTGCGTCCGATGTTGAGCGACTGCTCACCGACCTGCATCACGCAGCCCATGATCACGTCGTCGACGAGCGCCGGGTCGAGGTTGTTGCGCTCCTGCAGCGCCTTGAGGACGTGCGCCGCCAGGGCGGCGGGATGCTGATCCTTGAGCTTGCCGTTGCGCTTGCCGCCCGGGGTGCGGATGGCGTCGACGATCACTGCTTCGGTCATGGTTGTTCTCCTGTTGCTGTTGTTGAAATTCGGTGCTGCGATGAGCGAAGCGACCGCATACGGGTGGTTTCGCTCATCGCTGCGGGGTGGACTGGGCCGGCGTGGCGGCGATCGCTGTGGCGAGGTTGTGCTGGAGGCGAGTCATCACCCACGCGAGTGCCTGGCGTTCCTCGCGACCGAGGCCGTGACGGAGTTCGGCGCGCAGCACTTGGTCGACCTCGTTGATCTGCGCCGCCAAGTCGGCACCGGCATCGGTGATCGCCACGAGCCAGACCCGTCGATCGTCGAGCTTCGGCTGGCGTTCGACGAGTCCGCGGGCCTGCAGGCGGTCGATCACCGAGCCGATCGCGGCACGACCGATACCGAGGCGGTCGGCGAGATCGGTCTGCGTCGTCGCCCCGAACTCGTTGACGTAGCCGAGCAGCGAGGCTTGCGTGAGGTTGAGATCGAGCGGGGCGAGCCGGGAGTCGAAGGCGACGCGCACGAGGCGCGCCGTTGCCATGAGCGTGGACTCGACGCGGAGCCAGGGCGGCGAGTCGAGTTCGTGGGTGGTGAGGTTGCTCATGGGTGGATCCGAAATGTCAGTGTGACCCCGGCACAGTGTGACGAGGTGTGGGCACATACTGTACGTTGCCATACAGTATTGCAACAGTTGATGCCCGCGAACGACTCGCGGCCGCCACGCACTCAGCGTCTGGGAGGACACCACATGACCGACACCGCCACCGGATCGACCGGACTGACCGAGGCCGAGGCCGCCGAGTTCCGGCAGAAGTGCGTCGACTTCATGGAGCAGTACGGCACCAAGCCAGCTGCCAACCTCGACGACCAGAAGGCGTTCCTCGCCGCGGCGGCCGAGGCGGGCCTCGCCGGGCTCCCCGTGCCGACGGAGTACGGCGGCGGCGGGCTCACGCTCGCCCACGAGAAGATCTGGCGCGAGGTCAAGGGCAACTACCCGATGCCCGACAGCGAGTTCATCATCAGCCACGGCATGTGCATGCCGATGCTCGCCGAGTACGGCACCCACGAGCAGAAGGAACGCTTCCTCGCCGACAACATCTCCGGCAAGACGATGTGGTGCCAGATGTTCTCCGAGCCCGGCGCCGGCTCCGACGTCGCCAGCCTGCAGACCAAGGCCGAACTCGACGGTGACGAGTGGGTGATCAACGGCCAGAAGGTGTGGACCACCCTCGCCCACAAGTCCGACTACGGCCTCGTCGTGGCCCGCACCGATCCCGACCAGGTCAAGCACGCCGGCATCTCGATGTTCATCATCGACATGCGCGGGCAGGGCGTCGAGATCCGTCCGATCCATCAGATCGACGGAGGCTCGCACTTCAACGAGGTGTTCTTCTCCGATGCTCGCGTCCCGAAGGACTGGCTGGTCGGCGACCTCAACAACGGGTGGAATCTCGCCACTGCGATGCTGATGTACGAGCGCGTCGCCATCGGCGGCGCCGGCGCCGGCAAGATCAACCAGCCGCAGTTCAAGATGCTGCTCAAGGCTGCCAAGGAATCGGGTGCAATCGACAACCCGGTCGTGCGCGATCAGCTGATGCAGATCTGGTCGATGGAGACCTGCAAGTCGCTCGTTGCGATGAAGACTCGCGACGAACTCAAGTCGGGCAAGACGCCCGGGCCCGGCGGCTCGCTCGGCAAGCTGTTCGGCTCGGTCATCGCGTGGAGGGTGCGCGAGATGGCGCTCGAGTTCGCCGGTCCCGGCTCGGTTGCCTGGGATCCCGACGACGAGACCGGCAGCGAGCGCCAGCGCGCCGTGCTCAACAGCTTCCAGTCCGGCATCGCCGGTGGCACCGACGAAATCCAGCGCAACATCATCGGCGATCGCGTGCTCGGCCTGCCCCGCGAGCCGGCCGTCGACCGCGGCGTCCCGTTCCGCGAGTTGAAGGTCGGCACCCAGTCGAACTGATCCCCTGAGAACCGGTTGACTTCATGTCCGCTTGAAGTCGTACCGTGCTCGGCGATGAGCCGACTCGGGAGCACTCGGTGACCGCTCAGGTCTCATCCGGCTCGCCGGACCCTGTCGCCACCGCATCGAGCAGTCCACCGGCCGGTCGGCGTGCGCTGCGCGTCGGGTTGGTCGCCGTCGTCACCCTGGTGGCGTTCGAGTCGCTCGCGGTCACCACGATCCTGCCCGAGATCGAAGCCGACCTCGGTGGCCTTGCCTGGTACGGCTGGGTCACCACGGCGTTCTTCCTCGGCACGATGATCGGCATCGTCTTCGCAGGCGACCAGGCCGATCGTCGTGGCGCTGGCGTGCCCTACGTGTTCGGGCTCAGCCTGTTCGCCGTCGGGCTCGTGATCGGCGGGCTCGCGCCGAGCATGCCCGTGCTCGTCGTCGGACGGTTCGTGCAGGGTTTCGGCGCCGGAGTCGTCCCGGCGATCGGCTACATCGTCATCGGCCGCGTGTTCTCGATCGCTGAACGCCCCCGGATGTTCGCGATCCTGTCCACGGCCTGCGTGGTGCCCGGCCTCGTCGGACCCGTGCTCGCCGAGCGCATCGCCGACAGTGTCGGGTGGCGGTACGTGTTCCTCGGTCTGATCCCGCTCGTCGCCGTGGCCGGTGCGGTGGTGGTCCCGGCGATGATGCGGTTGGGGCCAGTCGCCGACGCAAGGAAGGCCGAACGTGTGGTGTTCCTGCGCCGCCGTCTCGTCGAGGCCATCAGGGTCGCTGCGGGCGCGGCCCTGGTCGTCGGTGGGTTCACCGCGGGCGACTGGCGCATCGCACCGGGCGTCATCGCCGGTCTGGCGGTCGGTCTCGGACCGCTGTACCGATTGACACCGCGGGGAACCCTGCGCGGTGCTCCCGGCCTCCCCGCGGTGATCGCGTCGCGTGGTCTCATCACGTTCGCGTTCTTCGCCACTGACGCGTTCGTTCCGTTCGCACTGACGAACGGGCGCGGCGCGTCCACGTTCGCGGGCAGCATCGCCGTCACCGTGGCCACCGTGTGCTGGACCGCGGCGACGTGGATCCAGGATCGCTGGATCGGTCGCCTCGGTGAGGCTCGCTTCATCCGATCCGGATTCCTGGTCCTGCTCACTGGCATCGTGATCGTCGGTGCGGCTGCGGTTCCCGACGGCCTGCCGTTCTGGGCGATCCACCTCGGAGCCGGTGTCGCTGGCTTCGGCATGGGACTGGCGTACTCCGCTCACGCCCAGGCCGCGCTTCGCGCCGTCTCGGAACGAGACGTCGGGTCGACCACCTCGTCGCTCCAGCTCACCGACAATCTCGGTGTGGCGCTCGGCACCGGGGTCGTCGGGGCCGTCGTCGCGTTCGGTGACGACCTCGGATGGGCGTCTGGCAACGCAGTCGCCTGCGCCATGCTCGCTCCAGCGCTGATCGCTGCACTCGGCGTCGCCCTGTCACGGCGACTGCCCAACTCGCGGGGGTCACTCTCGGTTGACTGACCGCACCGCTTCGATGAGGTCGTCGAGACTGCGCCCCGGAGCCCCGAGCACCACGGGAGTGCCCGCCGCGCGAATCCGGTCCGCCGTTTCCGCGGCGACGTCGGCAACGTCGGGGTTCGTCGACGACAGCACGGCGACGTCGATGTCGTGATCCACACAGAAGCCGACGAGTTCGTCGGGCGGCATGTCGGCGCCGAGGTGCTCGACCACCCAGTTGTCGGCGCGCAACGTGACCGCAGCCATCGAGGTGGGCAGCGAGTGCAGATCGCCGCTGACGGCGGCAACCATCACGGTGCCGCGGCGCCGCCCTCGTGGGTTCGGTGACAGCTCACCGAGGAGTCGCTCGACGATCGCCGATGCACGATGCTCGACCCAGATCGTGAGCCGACCTGCATGCCAGTCGGCACCGATCCGCACGAGCGAGGGAACCAGCACCTGCTGGATGAGCTCGACGATCGTGGTGCCCTGTTCGACGAGCGAACGAGCCGTCTGACGCACGGTCGCCTCGTCGCCGTGGACGAGCCCACCGTGGACTCGCTCGGCTGCTGTCGCGAGGCGCTTGGCGCTTGGCGCCGGCGGACGGCTCGGCTGCGTCCGGCGCAACGCGACCGTGGCGATGTCGTCGGTGTCGACGACGTAGCGACCGCCGACCAGCCGAGCGGGCAACGACCCGGTGCGGACCCACCGATAGGCGGTCTGGTAGTGGACACCGAGTTCATCGGCCGCCTGCTGCAGATCCACGAGATGGCCGGACACGGCGTCAGGATAGTCTCGAAACAATTTCTGGCTAAGTTGAACTAATTAGGACTAAACGCCAGTAATCTTGCTTCGTCCGGGCACACCGACGTGACCCGGTTCGACAAGGAGACTCTGATGGAACTCATCCTGAGCGAGAACCAGTTCAACCTGGTGTACAACTCGTTCTCGTTCGTCATCGCCTGCATGGGCGCCGCGTTCATCTTCTTCCTGCTGGTGCGCTCGAAGGTGGCGCCGAGGCACCGGATGGCGGTGACCCTGTCGACCCTCGTCGTGGCGATCGCGCTGTACCACTACGTCCGGATCTTCGATTCGTTCTCGAGTGCATTCAGCTTCGTGGACGGCGAGTACCGCCAGACCGGCGCCCCGTTCAACGAGGGTTACCGATACGTCGACTGGCTGCTGACCGTGCCGCTGCTCCTCGCTGAGCTCGTCATCGTCCTCAAGCTGGCCAAGGGCACCACCCGGAGCCTGCTGGTTCGCCTGACGATCGCCGCCGTCGCAATGATCGGCCTCGGCTGGCCCGGAGAACTGGCCGATCCCGACTCGACCGCCCGCACGCTGTGGGGCGTCGCCTCGACGATCCCGTTCCTCTACATCCTCTACGTGCTGTTCGTGGAGCTGGGCAAGTCCCTCGAGCGCCAGAGCCCCGCGGTGCGAAAGCTCGTCGACGGCCTGCGCTACATCGTGCTCGCCACGTGGGGCGTCTACCCGCTGGCCTACATGGCACCGAGCCTGATCGACGACGCCGCGACTGCCGAAGTCGTCCGCCAGGTGGGCTACTCCGTGGCCGATGTGCTGGCCAAGCCGCTGTTCGGTCTGCTGGTGCTCGCCATTGCGCTCGCCAAGTCCCGTGCGGATGGCTACGAGCCGGCGATGGACGAGGACCCCGCCCTCATGATCCCCGACGACGCGAGCGAACTCGCTCCGAACTGATCCCCACCCTTCGGGGCCCGGCGCCGACACTCCCCGTCGGCGCCGGGCCCAAGGACTCTGAAAGGACCCACCCAATGCCAGCTTCACCCATCACCAGCACGGCATGGCACGACGCGAGCGCCGTCGAGGTTCCCGAGATCGGCATCCGTGTCCCGCGTGGAGTCGACTGGCAGGAGTACGCCGCCTGCAAAGGTCACCTCGAACTCTTCTTCGGCAAGGTCGCCGAGCGACCGCAGGCGCGGTTCCGTCGTGAGGCCAAGGCCCAGAAGCTCTGCGACGTCTGCGTCGTGCGTCAGCCCTGCCGTCAGTTCGCTCGCGAGGAGCGCGAGTACGGGTACTGGGGCGGCGAGAACGAAGAGGATCGGTACCTGGCCGGCTACCCCGTCACCGCCGCCATCGGCGTCCGCGTGCGCCTCGCCCGCGACGAGGCCGCCGCCAGCTGACCGACCGAACGAAGGTGGGACGACACGGGTCTGAGCCGTGTCGTCCCACCTGGCACACTCTGGCGATGACGACCGATCATCGGCTGACGACGCGGCAGATGGCCGAGTTCGTCGCCAACGGATTCATCCGCTTCGATGCCGTCGTCCCGCCGGACATCAACGAGCGCGGGATCGAAGAGATGCGTCGCCTCGAGCTCGAGCGATTCGGCCCGGACGGACTCAAGCCGCCGCACACCGGAACACCACTCGACGAGTGCTACCCGGCCCCGTCGGCGATCGGCGACTACCTCCGCCTCCCGCAGATCCGAGGGATCATCGAGTCGTTCGTCGGGGCGAACCCGACGTTCGATCACGACTTCACCCACCACCTCACGGCGCGCTCCACGTACCTCCAACCGTTGCACGTCGACGCCATCACCGACTCGCCGGACACCACCTTCGACGTCCAGTTGTTCTGGTATCCACACGACGTGGCTCCCGGCGAGGGTGGCACGAGGTTCGTGCCGGGGAGCCATCTGCGTCGTGTGCGGTCGTCCGGACTCGATCGTTACCAGCACATTCTCGGCGAGCAGCAGTTCGCTGGCCCGGCCGGCACGGTCGTCGTGTTCCACCACGGGCTCTGGCACGCCGGTCAGCCGAATCCCGGCGAGGGCGATCGCTGGATGCACAAGGTTCGCCTCAACCCGACCGTGCCACAGGTGCGCTTGTGGAACACCGACGACCTGGCGGAGTTGCAGAACCCACCATCCGATCACGTCTTCGCCCGGATGCTCCCCGACAGCGTGGCGCAGATCCTGCGCACGATGCACCCCTGGATGAGCATCACCGACTACCGCAACGAACAGGTCCAACGCTCCGGACTCTGGCGATACCTCACCGGTGACGACACCTACGACGTCGACCACTACTTGACGCGGCTCGAGGGGCGCGCCGCACTGCTCGGGTCGCAGTGATGGAGCGCCAACAGGTCCTCTATCTCTGGGCGAACGGCTCGGCGCTCGACTCCGGCACCGTCGGCTGGGCCGTGCACGACGGCACCGACGGCGAAGGCCCCGTCGTCCCCGACGCTCGACCTCCCTACGCGAACGGTGTCGCTGCGCTGCGCGATGGTTGGATGCTCCTGCAGTCGTCGCAGCTCACCGCGCCACTGCCTGGCAACGAACACCTCAACGACTATCTCGAGTACGAGTTCGTGTTCGAGCGTCGCGTCGACATTTCGGACGGACCGTCGTGAGCAAGAAGAAACCAGCGCCCGAGGTGGGTCCGATGTACCCGGCGACGCCCGTCGAGACGATCCGCCAGATGCAGGACGAGATGCCCCATGACCAGCCGATCGACGACCGGGTCTACGACCGTCATCTCGAAGCGCTGCAGATCGAGCTCCTCAAGGCACAACGCCACGTCAAGGAGACGGGTGAGCGTGTCGTCATCGTGTTCGAGGGCCGCGACGCAGCTGGTAAGGGCGGCGCGATCAAGCGCTTCCGGGAGAACCTCAATCCCCGCGGCGGCACCCTCGTCGCGCT
>JBGTCW010000103.1:0-3444 GCA_041748635.1 Ilumatobacteraceae bacterium
GGCGCCGTCGGCAATCGTCTGGCGGGCGGCCGGTTCGCCGGCGAGCCACGCTGGTGGCGGCCCCGGCAACCATGGACACGTCGCGTCGATCAGACCACTCCCGATGTCGGCGACGACCGGCACACCCAGCGTGGCCAGCTCGCTCACGGACGTCGCTTCGACGAACCCCTCGACGCGGTAGTTGCTCGGATGCACCTTGAGCACCAACGCGGCGTCGACACCAGGCTTGCCGATGGCACGCCGGTAGTCGTCGAGGCGCGTGCGGTTGGTGGTGCCGACGTCGACGAGTCGGGCCCCCGACTGTTCCATCACGTCGGGCACTCGGAACGACCCACCGATCTCCACGCTCTCGCCTCGGCTGACGGGGACGTCGCGGCCAGCGGCCAGTGCAGCGAGCACCAGGAGCACGGCCGCAGCATTGTTGTTGACGACGATGGCGGACTCGGCGTCACACAACCGCGCCAGCAACTGGCCGACGCCACGCTGACGCGATCCGCGCGTCCCAGTGTCGAGGTCGAACTCGAGGGTGTGCGCAACCGCCTCCTGGTGGTGACGAACCGGGGCACGACCGAGGTTCGTGTGCAGGAGCACGCCAGTGGCGTTGACGACCGGTGTGAGCAGCGTCCGCCGCAGCGCAGTGGCGCGGGCCGGAGCAGACTCGACGTCGTCGTCGTCGATCGCCTCGCGGGCGATGTCGACCAGGAGTGGGTGCGGCAGCCCGGACGTCGCCAACGATCGTGCGAGCGCATCGACCGATGGCGGTCGTCCGCGATCCGGCGAAGCGCTCATCCGGTGATTCTACGGCACCGCCGAAAATCGAGCCGGACGCAGCGGGCTGAGCGTGCTCAGGCGTCGGGAAGCTTGTCGATCGCGTCCTTGGCCGCGTCGGCGGCCTTGTCGACCTTGTCGGCGTGCGAGCCGGCCTTGTCGCCGATGACGTCGGCTGCCTTGTCGATCCCCTGCTTCGCCTGATCCTTGCTGCCGCCAAGCTTCGACTTCAACGTGTCGAGCAGTCCCATGTCGTACCTCTTTCGATCGGAGCGAGTGTGTCCCACGGGCACAGTAGCCGCTGCGACATCGACGGCGTCCGGGCCGCCACGTACACGATTTGCCTGGCACATCGTGTACGTCAGCGGGTCGACACTTGCGCGGCGCGTGCCGCATCGAGCACGGCGACCCCGTGCGTCCGAGCCGCCCGCTCCCATTCGGCATCGTCCGGCGTCGATCCGCAGCGGTGGTCCCACACGATCTTGGCATGCGCCGGATTCGAGCGGTCACCGTGGAAGTGCACCCAGTGTTCGGCGCGTTCGTTGATGATCATCCTGGTGTCGGACACGGTGCCGAGCTCCATCGTCACCGTTCGCCACGCCGCGCCGGGCACGACGCTGGCAAGACCCGAGGCGATCTGGCCGTGCTTGGGTCCGGTGGTGGCGTCGGGAGCGGCCGTGCACTCGACGCGCTCGTCACCGAACACCTCACGGAGCCATCGGTCGTCCGGGTGACCCGGAGCGACGTGGGAGAGCATCGTGTACGTCGCGAACTCGCCGTGGCCGGTGTGCAGGTCGAGCACCAGCACATCCTCCGCGCCCGCCAGGCGATCACCCACCACGCGGGCCAGGATCTCGTTCGACTCCTCGGTTCGATCTCCCCCGAAGTACAGCCCATCGGGATGCGAGTACTGCCCTTCGCTCACCGCCGACTTGACCCACGAGTAGCCGTGTTCGTCGATCAGCGCTCGGGTCACATCGAGCAACGACTCGGCCGTCGGCGGCTCGTCGCCACCGGGCACCAGCGCAGCGTGGAGCACGTCGTAGCCCGGGTTGCGTGGGGGCTCGCGGCGATCGGAGCGGCCCCAGTTGCGGTTGAGATCGACGTTCGACTCGTTCTGCCTGCGCCAGAAGGCCATCCCCCACGGGTTGACGCCGTGGATCATCACGACGGCGGCATCGTCGGCCAACGACGCGTCGATGCCATCGGTCACCCATCGGTCGATCGCGTCGCACATCAAGGTCGACGACGAGAACCCCTCGTCGCCATGCACGCCCGCGAGCACGAGCAACGCCCGCCGCGGTCGGCTCGACCCGATGGTCGTCGCGTCGATGGTCAGCTCCTGGCCGTGCGGCCCCCGTGCGCCGATGGGCGAGGCGTCGACGGCCAGCCCGGCGTTCGTGGCCGTCCAGCGGAACCGGTCTCGGCATTCGTCGTAGGTGAGGGGGAACCGATCGGGACGCACCATCGGTCAGAACGTAGCCAACAGGCGTAATCGCCGTGGCGCCGCGGGCGGGCGTTCCACCTGCGCTGTATCCTGCACGTGTCGTGGCGATAACGAGTGGTCTGGACTGGCGATGAAGAGCTGGTGGCGAGCGGTCGTCAGCTACCCGCCCACGTGGATCGCCGCCGTGGTGCTCGGCGTGACGGTGTGGGCGATGATCGCCCTGTTCGACCCGCCGGGAATCCTCGTCGGTGTGCTCGTCGGACTGGCGTTCCTTGCGGCCGTCGGATGGCCGCTCACGATGTCGGCCACGGGGACGTTGTCACAGTTGCAGTTCGCCATTCCGCGCGTCGAGGAGGTCGATCCCCGAGAGATCTCCGCCCTCCAGGCCGAGCTCGCAGCCTTGGCCGACACGCAGCCCGCCGAGCAGCTCGCTGCGCTCCAGCAGAAGCGCCAGAGTCTCCTCAACGTGCTCGAACGTCGCCTCGACGCCGGCGAGATCACCTACGCCCGCTACCTGGCGACCGCGCAGCAGGTGTTCAACGCTGCACTGCACAATCTGCACGAGGTGGCGGTTGCATCCGAGAGCATCAGCACGATCGACGAGGGCTACATCGACCGCCGCCTCGCGGAACTCACCGACGACGACAGCGACGACACCGCCGTCGCCCGCGAGCGCGCGACGCTCGATCAACGCCGCGACCTGCGCGCAACCCAGCGCCGCAAGATCGCCCAGCTGCTCGCCCAGAACGAGTCGGCGCTCACTGCGCTCGACCGAACCACCACGGCGCTGGCCGATGTCCCGATCGGCAAGCGGCCAGAGGACGCCGACGCGGCTATGGCCGCGCTCGACGAGCTCGCCGACCGTGCCGCCAAGTACGCCACCTGATCCACCACCCGAAAGGCCCAGAACGATGACCGACGCCGCCCCGAGCACCACAGCCGCCTCGAGCGGACCTGCGCTGAGCCTGGTGCTCGACGTCCCATCGGCGAAGGCCGAGATCGCCGTGCCCGAACCGGACCCGACCGACGAGCTGCGCGCCCAGGCCGCTGCACAGGTCGACACGTTGCTCGCGATCGACCCGACCGACGACGGCGCTCGCACCGCCGCCCGCGACGCCGTCGACGCGATGGGCCGAGACCTGCAGACGCGCTCCGCCACCCGGAGCCGCATGCTCCAGGCGCCGCTGCGCGAGATCTCCCACAACACCGAAGACGGCGGCGAGGTCGCC
>JBGTCW010000104.1:0-2752 GCA_041748635.1 Ilumatobacteraceae bacterium
ACCAGCTGTCCGAAGACCGCACCCCCGAGGCCGAGCGCGAACGCCGCCGATCGCAGCCGCTGGGCGACCGGCCGCAGCATCACCGAGCGGCGCGAGATCGGCGCCGACAACACGTGGCTGATGTCGGCGACCTCGATCGAAATCGGACCGCCGTCGGCGCCGCTTCGAAGCCCCAACGCGAACGCGGCCACCGCAAGCAGCCCGATGATCGATGGACCGCGCGCGAGGAGATCGGTGCTGTCGATGCCCTCGCCGATCGCGCCGTCGATGGCGTCGGACACCCAGACGACCAGCGCCAGTCCGACGAGCGCGAAGAGATACACACGGTACGCGATGTCGTACCAGTCGGTGTCGCCGAGCCGTCGCCGTTGCCGCGTGCTGCGGAGTTCACGGAGAACCGACCTCGAGGTGCGTTGATCGGGAACCTCTGCGGGGACCAGCGCCGGTTCCTGAGCGGGTTCCTCAGCAGGTTGCCCGAACGCGTCCGATGACATCGCCGAAGCAACGTAGTGCCGTGGTCGCATACTTGTGGCGTGGACACCGAATCAGCCCAACTGTTCGTCGGGCTGCTGTCGATCGTGGCGGTCGTCGGATCGATCGTGCTGCTGGTGTCGAGCGCAGCCGCAGCCGCCGGGAGCGATGGCGCGCGACGACTCAGCGCGACCATCGGCGATGCAGGCGTCTGGCTGGCATTCGTGGTGGCATGTGCCGCCACCGCCGGCAGCCTCTACTTCTCCGAAGTGGCCGACTATGTGCCGTGCCGACTCTGCTGGTTCCAGCGGATCGCGATGTATCCGCTGACGGTGATCCTGCTGGTCGGTGGCCTGCGCAACGACCGCAACGTGCGGTGGTACGCCGTGCCGCTCGCCGCCATCGGTGCCGCAATCTCGGCGTGGCACAGCCTGATCGAGTGGCGGCCAGCGCTCGACAACGGCGCGTGCGAGTTCCAGGGGCCGGCGTGCACGTTCGTGTGGTTCCGCCAGTTCGGCCTGAGCCTCGCCAACATGGCGCTGATCGGCTTTCTCACCATCCTCATACTGTTGCTGGCGCGCGTTCCCGCCAGACTTGACCGCGCGGACTCGACGTCGACTGCCGACCCCGAACTGGAGCACACATCGTGAAGAACCGGACATTGATCATCGTCGTGGGAGTCGTCGTGCTGATACTCGGGCTCGGCGGAGCTGTCGTGCTGCTGTCAGGGGGCGACGACGACGGTTCGGTGTCCGCGCCCAACGGAACATCGGGCGAGGGCGGTGGCGAGGAGTTGCAGCATACGCGTCCGGTCGAGGTGATCGGCGATCCCCTCGCATCGCTCGGCACCGTGGTCGACGGCGACCCCGCCATCGGCCAGGCGATGCCGGTGGTCGAAGGAGCGACGTTCGACGGTCAGCCGCTCTCGATCGGCGGAAGCACCGGGCAGCCGACGCTCTACGTGTTCCTGGCGCACTGGTGCCCGCACTGCAACGACGAGATTCCCGAGCTGATCGAACTGAACGATCGCGGCGGCGTGCCCGCCGATGTCGACGTGGTGGCGATCAGCACAGCGGTCGACCCGTCCGGTCCCAACTATCCGCCCTCTCAGTGGCTCGTCGACAAGGAATGGCCTTCAGCGTGGCCGGTGCTGGTCGACGACGACGCATCGACCAGCTTCATCGTCAACGGCGGCGGCGGTTTCCCGTACCTGATGATCGTCGACGCCGACGGCAATGTCCTCGACCGGGCGAGCGGCACCAAGTCCGCCGACGAACTCGACGCCTGGCTCCAGGCGACGCTCCCGCCCCCCGCTACCTGACATCGCAGTCCCCCGTGCCCTGGTCTGCGGGGACCGCGGCAGTCCCCCGTGACCTGGTGTGCGGGGACCGCGTCACTCCCAGGCGCTGGGAAGGGTGGTGTGGTCGGTGACGGTGGCGTCGTCGCCGAACACGACGAAGCGGTCGAAGCCGCGCAGGAACCAGCGGTCGTGCGTGACGGCGATGACGGTGCCGACGAACTGTGCGAGGCCGTGTTCGAGCGCTTCGGCCGACACCAGATCGAGGTTGTCGGTCGGTTCGTCGAGCAACAGCAGCGTCGCCCCCGAGAGTTCGAGCAGCAGGATCTGGAACCGCGCCTGCTGGCCGCCCGACAGCGTCTCGAAGGTCTGTTCGGCGCAGCCGTGGAGTTCGTAGCGTCGCAGCATTCCCATCGCCGGACCGAGTACGACGTCGTGGCCGTACAGGATGTCGACGAGGCTGCGCCCGTACCAGTCCGGGTGATCGTGGGTCTGGTGGAACAGGCCCGGTTCGACGCCGGCGCCGAGCCGGGCCACGCCCTCGAACCCGACGCGCTCGGAACGTTCGGCGCGCAGTGACTCGTCGGCCGTGAGTTGGTCGATCAGGCGGAGGAAGTGGCTCTTGCCGACACCGTTGCCGCCGAGCACGGCGACGCGTTCGCCGTACCAGAGTTCGAGGTCGAACGGGTCGGTGAGACCATCGATCGCAAGGCGCTCGCAGATCACCGCTCGCTTGCCGGTACGAGCACCTTTCAACCGCACGTCGATGCGCTGATCGCGCACCTCCGGCGGGCGCTCGTGTTTGGCCACGAAGTGACGCAGCTTGGTCTCGGCCGCCTTCAGCTTCGGCGCGAACGCTTCGCTGATCTTGGCGCGTTCGCGCATCAGCTTCACGTAGTCCTCGAGCCGCTGTCGTTCGTCGTCGTACAGCGCGCGGTCTCGGTCGCGCTTGTCGTGCTCGCGCTCCTTGGCGTCGGCGTAGCC
>JBGTCW010000105.1:0-4300 GCA_041748635.1 Ilumatobacteraceae bacterium
GCGCTGATCGCTGCGAACGCCGTCGTTCCCCGTCTCGTGCGCGCCACCGCGGTCGGAGTGCTGGCGCTCGCTTCGCTCGAACTCGGCGCGATGTCGCTGCACTCGATTCCCCAGCGGATGGCGACCGACGTGGCGTTCACGAGCCACCGCACCGCGACGACCGACTTCCTCGCCGACGTCGACGCCGGGTTCACCCTCGCGCTCACCGACGACGGACGCGACGTCAAGTACCAGGTCCCTGGGCTGCGACCCAATGCGAACGTGCTCAACGGCATCGCCTCGATCGACGGCTACGACGGCGGCGTGCAGATCACCGAGCGCTGGGCCGACGCGCTGCGCCGATTCCAACCCGAGCCGCCGACCGAGCTGCCCCTCCGCAACAGCCTGACACTGCCGATCGAACCCGAACCGCTCGCCAGGTTCGGCGTGCGCTACATCCTGCTCGACCTCGCTCGGCCCGCGGACGACTTCATCCCCGGGTGGACCGGTCCGGTCGCGTCGGACGATCTGTTCGAGGTGTGGGAGAACCCCGCCTGGGTCGGCGACGCTGTCGCCTGGTCGTCGGCGATCGTGTCCCAGGACCCGGCCGCACAGTTGCGATCCGATGGTGCATCACTGGCCGCGAGCGCCCTCGTCATCGATCCGGCGTACTCGTCGGCGTGCGAGTCCGAGTGCACCCCGGTTGCCGTTGCCATCGAACGTACCCGACCCGAGCGGATCGAGGTGACCGTCGATCTCGAGCGGGCCACCGTGGTCAGCGTCGCGCAGCAGGCGCTCCCGGGATGGGCGGCGACGATCGACGGCGAGGAGGCCGACATCGTCGAAGTCGACGGCCTCCTGCTCGGCGTCGCCGTCGGCCCCGGAGCACACGAGATCGTATTCACCTACCGTTCGCCGGGGCTCACCGCGACCCTGGTGGCGTCCCTGGCAGCGATACTGTCGATCACGGCGCTGGCCATCGGTGACGGGGTCTCGACACGACGGCGCGCTCAAGCGACGGGCAACGACAACCGATAACCAGGTGTCGTCCATCCTCCATCCGAAGGACCTGCCCCATCGTGCGTTTCCGCTTCGCCATCCCCGTCGTGTCAGCTCTCATCAGTGTCGCCATCGTGGCCTCGCTACCCGCGAGCCCAGTGTCTGCAGCCCAGTACAGCCTGTCGGTCAACGTGCCGGTGCACATCGGTGTCGATGCCATCGGTGGCAGCGCCAGCCCGGGCTACGACATCTCACCGTGCGACCTCGGCGGCGGCCCCGGACAGATCTCGTTCAGTGTCGGCGGGACCCCGGATCAGGTCCGGCTCGAGCTGTACCCCGGCACCTGCGGGTACTACAACGGCTGGGAGAACGTCGGTGGCGTGCACATCGAAGCCAACCTCGGCGGCGGCGACCTCGGCGCGATCGCCATGCCGGTCGACGGGCAGGCGGGCGCGTTCGCGATACGCGGAGCGATCCTGTCGGGCGCACCGATCAACGAAGGCCGCGTCGTCGTCGACACGTTCCAGATCCCGACGGGCTATCCCGAGCCTCCGGCGCCGCTCCAGAACAACGGTCGGATCACCTACGGGGCGTTTGCGTCGACGGCGAGCCGCAAGGCCACATGGAGCGGTGGCATCGGCTGGTCGGGTCGCTACCTGCTGTTCGTGACCGACACCGCTACCGGTCGCAAGATCACGGCCAACGTCGACATCGGCCCGGGTGCCATCCCGACGATCGACCTCGACGCGATCTGCTTCGGCTTCGACACGTGCAACTACCTGGCTGGCGGCCCGTCCGCCACCGCCGGGTCGTTCCATCCGACAGCGCCGACGCGCATCCTCGACACCCGACGGAGCCTGGGCTTACTCGGGGCGGTGCAGTCCGGAGACGGGCGGCATCCGTCGCCGGATCCGATCACGCGCAAGCTCGTCGCGGCGAACCACGATCTGCAAGTGACCGGGAGGTACGGCGTGCCCGCGAGCGGCGTGTCCGCCGTGCTGTTGAACGTCACCGCCGTCAGTGCCGGCGCTCCGGGACCCGGGTTCATGTCGGTCATCCCCAAGCCACAGCGGGCCGGTGACATCTTCAACGACCAGGGCACCTACGGCGCATTCCCGTCGACCTCGAACCTCAACATCGACAACGCCGATCCGGTCCCCAACCTCGTGCTCGCACGCGTTGGCGCCGGGGGCAAGATCCGAATCTTCAACCACCTCGGCCCGACCCACGTGATCGCCGACATCGCCGGCTGGTTCGGCACCGGTGGCGCCCACACCAACGGCGCCGGATTCGCCGGCGTGGTTCCCGATCGGGTGATGGACAGCCGCAACGGCATCGGCGGTCCGACGTCAAAGTTCGCTGCCGGCGAGACCCGCAGCGTGCAGGTCGCCGGCGTGGCGGGAATCCCTCGAGATGCGCAGAGCGTCGTGGTGAACATCACGCTCGCCGGCGCCGACCGCATCGGATTCGTGACCGCGTACCCCGACGGCCAGGCCGCTCCTGATGCGTCGAACGTCAACATCGTGCCCGGCGGAGTGCGAGCGAACACTGCGGTGGTCAAGGTGGGTGACGGCGGCCGGATCAGGCTGCTGCTCGCCGAGACCAGCGCCGACGTGATCGTCGATGTGCTCGGCAGTTTCGGCAACTACGGCGGCAAGGTCACCACGATCACCCCCGAGCGGATCGTCGACTCACGCAGCGGGGTCGGCACCGCGGCACGACCGTGGGGCCAAGACGAGGTCCGCACGATTCCGGTAGCAGGACGCGGGAGCGTTCCCGCCGGCGCCACCGCGGTGATCGCCAACATGACCGCGACGAACACGACGTCGTGGGGCTTCCTGTCGGCGTGGCCGGCGGGCAGCGCCCAGCCGCCGACGTCGAACCTGAACTTCCTCGCTGGCCAGAACGTCCCGAACCTCGTGATGTTGAAGCTCGGCACTGACGGTTCGATCTCGATCTCCAACGGACCCGGCTCGGCCAACGTCCTCCTCGACGTGATGGGCTACGTCGACTGACAACAACAGGTCACGCCGGTGCCTGGCAACGCGCTATCTGTCGGTGGAGATGTAGTCGGACAGCTGCTGCGCGAAGGCGGTCGCCGAGAAGTCCGCTGCTCGGCGAACTGCTGCAGCCGACAGCTGTGCGATGTGACCGGGATCGGCTGCGAGGTCGGCGGTCAGTTCACCGAGCTGGGCGAGGTCGCGCCAGTGCAGTCCGTTGACGCCATCCTCCACGATCTCGGCCGGGCCGGCGGCACCGAACACGAGCGGCACTGCGCCCGCTGCCATTGCCTCGACCACCGAGATGCCGAAGTGCTCGAACCGCTCCGGGTGCCGCTCGGCATCCTCGCCCAGGCCGGCACCGTGCCAGTACAGCGTCGCCTCGGCGAGGAGCTGCTCGACGATCGAACCCGGCGCGTTGACGTGCACCTCGACGGGCAGCCCGCGGGCAGCGCGCTTCACCGCAAGTGCGTAGTCACGGTTGGCGGCGTCACAACCCCCCACGATCGCCATCCTCCAGCCCGGCAGCCGACCCGCCCGGTGCAGGTCGCGGAACGTTGCGAGGAGTTCGTGTTGCTTCTTGCTGTGCCCGAACGACGGATCGAAGAATCGGCCGAGCACAAGGATCAGCGGCGTCTTGGCTCCGGGGTGAACGCTTGGGCGCACCGGCGGATACAGCACGTCGCTCGGTCGGCCCCACAGACGCTCGACCCACGATGCGGTGAACCGCGAGTTGGCGAGATAGCGCGTATAGGTCGGGACGAACTCGACTCTGGTGACACGTCGATCGAATGCCGCCTGGACCTCGGTGAGACGTTGCGGGAGCCGCGGTGCGAGGGACAACGCCTTGACCCCCGCCACGCCGAGTCGGCTGCGCAGGTGATCAGACCTCGTGGGAACCTCGCCCGGGAAGTGCACGTAGTAGTAGCCGACCGGGGCGCTATTGGCGGCCTTGCTGAGGTACGTACCGTTCACGAACACGTCGAAGTCGCCGCTCGCCTCGCTCGCCTCGGCGTCGTCGACGACTCGTCGGTAGCTGCACGCCGACAGGTCGACGCCGAGGCGGCGCATCGTGGCATCGAGATCGGGTTGATGGGGGCCCAGCAGGGTGACGTCGTGGTCGCGGGCGAGCACTTGCGCGATCGTGCCGTCGACCTGCTCCCCGCCGCCGAGCGTCGACCAGTACAGGTCGTACACGCCGACCCGGAGGCGCCGAGGCGAGCTCGAGGGGTCGGCAGCGGTCACGCCTGTGGCCACTTGACCACCTCCCACTGCATGATCGCCTCGCGAGTCGTCGATCGCTTCGACGCCCATCGGTCGCG
>JBGTCW010000106.1:0-8963 GCA_041748635.1 Ilumatobacteraceae bacterium
GATCGCACCGCCCGGCCGAGCCCGCGCATCCCCAGGCCGCGATCGGCGATCACCGTCACGCCACCCGCTCGCCACACGCCGTAGACGGCAGCCACGAGGTCGACCCCAGGGGGTGTGAGCATGGCGACACGGTCGCCGGGAAGCATCCCGCGCCGGTACAGCTCGGCGGCCACCGCGTCGGCGCGGCGGACGAGCTCGGCGAAGGTGACTACGTCACCGGTGGCCTGGTCGACGACCGCCTCGGAGGTGTCGTCGCGTCGGTCTTCGAGGCTCGCCCACACGGGACGAGTGGACGACGCAAGGTCGGAAGTCGTCGTCGTCGGAGTATCGAATCGGCCGTCGAACAGCTCGTCCAACCAGACCTCGGCGGTGGCGGCGACATCGGCTTCGGCCATCACGAGGTGACTGGCGCGCGCGAACCTCTGGGTGGTCGAGTTGGGGAACCGAGCGGCGAGGTCTGCCGCGAAGTCGTCGTCGAACACGGGATCGCGCGTCCCCCAGGCCAGCAGCACTGGCGCCTCGATCGACGCCAGACGCTCGGCGACCTCGGCGATCGCCGCCTCGGACGGGTGGCCAGCGGACAACGGGACGTCACCGACGAAGTCCGCGATCGCTGCTCGGGCCGGCGCCGACCGGTAGGGCGCTCGGAACGCCTGACGATCGGTGGCGGTGAGTCGGCGGCCCGACAACCGAACCGTGCCCTCCACGAACATCGACGTTCCGCGACAGACCGTGTCGATGACCATCGGCGATGCGGCGAGACGAATCAGCCGCGGAGCGGACCGACCGTCGGGCACGGCGATGCCCGTGTTGCACAGGATCAGCCCGGCGACCTGTCGCGGATCCTGCACCGCCCAGCCCATCGCGATCGCTCCGCCCCAGTCGTGGGCGGCGATGACCAACGGCGAGTCACGTCCGAGCCCGAGCGCCACGATCACGTCGTCGAGGTCGCGGACGCGGTCGACGAACCGCCGCGGCGTGGTGCGGTCGCTGTAGCCCATGCCCAGCTGGTCGATCGCCACGACGCGATACCGCGGGTTCAGGCGTCGCAGGAAGCTCGCCCACGCATATCCCCACGTCGGGTTGCCGTGCACGCACAGTACGACCGGCGCCGCCGTGGCCGAGTTGGCCGGTTCACCAGTGTCGAGGACGTGCCATCGATGATGTCCGCCTTCGTGGCTCGGCACGTCGATGACGCGCGACCACGCCGGGTCGAGGTTCCAGCTGCGCCACGTCTCGGCGTCGGGGACCGGCGGCGTGGCGCCGAGTGCCGCCTGCTCGGTCGGTCGATCGGTCACCAGACGATTTCGGTGAAGCTCGTGTTGAGCCCCGACCCGATGCCCATGCACAGCACCCGTTCGCCCTTCTGGATCCGATCGGCGGACTTCGCGAGCGTGAGCGGGATCGCTGCGGGCCCGACGTTGCCGTACTTCGGGAACGTCAACGGCACCCGTTCGGGGTCGATCCCGAGACGCTCGGTGATCAGCCGCGTGTGCACCTGACTCACCTGATGCACGATGTACCAGTCCATGCCGACTTCCCAGTCGAAGTCGTGGCCAGAGTGCTTCCAGGCTGCTTCGGCGAGGTCGAGTCCTGCCACCAGCAGCCCATGGGTGTCGGTGGTCATCCGATCGAGATCCCCAACGCACAGCTCGTGGTGCTGCGTCCCGGCGCGAGCGACACCGCCGACGAGCCGATGTGCTTCGGGATGCTCGTCGAGTCGGCACAGCACAGCGGCCGCAGCGCCCGAGCCGAGTGTCAGCGAGGCGAACTCGGCGAACACGTCGGCGGCTTCGGTGGTCGGCTGCTGGAGTCGAGCGATCGTCGTCTCCTGGGTGAAGCGGCTGCCCTCGCCGTCGACGATCAGGGCGTAGTCGATCGATCCGGCGTCGATGGCCGCGGCAGCAATCTGCATGCCGTTGATGAACCCGAGGCAGGCGTTGCCGACATCGAAGTTGAGACAACTCGGAGCGAGTTGGAGCTGATGGTGCACGGCGCACGCCACCGACGGCTCGAGGTGGTGCTTGCACACCGACGTCGAGATCAGCATGCCGACGCGCTGCGGGTCGATGCCGGCAGCGTCGAGTGCGGCCTGGCCGCCCATCGCTGCGGCCTGATCGAACGTGACGTCCTCGGGCCACCAACGCCGCTCCTCGATGCCGGCGAGATCGGTCAGCGTGCCGGCCTTCAGGCCAGTGCGCTCATAGGTCTCGGCGAGCTGCTCGTCGATCCACGCGGACGTGACCACCTCGGGGGCATCGACCGCGGTGACCGCCAGGACCCCGACGTTGCGGTGGGTCAGTACGGAGTTCTGGGTCATCTGCGGTCCTTTCCCATGGGTGGCGAAGAGCCTACGCCAACTCTCCCCTGTCGGCTCGCTCGACCCTGGTTTGCGAGCCGATGTACGGTCGGTCCAACGACACAAGAGGGGAAGCGAATGGAACTGGGTCAGGGCAAGGTTGCGGTCGTCACGGGCGCCGCAGGTGGGATCGGGTTGGCGATGGCGAATGCGTTCGCGGCGAGCGGTTGCTCGGTGGTGCTCGCCGATGTCGACCGCGAGGCGCTCGACGCTGCGGCCATCGAGGTCGGCGCACACGGCGTCGACACGCTGACGGTGGTGACCGACGTCAGCAAGCCAGAGCACGTCGAGGCGTTGGCCACCGCCACCATCGAGCGCTTCGGTTCGGTGCACGTCGTCTGCAACAACGCCGGTGTCGGCGGGGCGGGCGACCCGTGGCTCGGCCCGATCGAGACGTGGGAGTGGGTGATGGGGGTCAACTTCTGGGGCGTCGTGTACGGGGTTCGCACCTTCCTGCCCCACCTCGTGATGTCGGGTGGCGGGCACATCGTCAACACCGCATCGATGGCGGGGCTGTATCCGGGGTTCGCCGCCCCGTACGACGCGAGCAAGCACGCCGTCGTCGCGCTCACCGAAGGGTTGTACTCGACCCTGCAGTCGGCCCAGATGCCCGTCGGCGTGAGCTGTCTCTGCCCGGGATGGGTGCGCACCGGGATCGCCGAATCGGACCGCAACTGGCCCGACGACCTGGGTGCTGCGCCGCAGCGAACGGCCGCCCAGGAGGTGTCGCTCGGCTACCTGCGGCGCGCGATCGACGAGGGAATGTCGCCGGCGGTCGTCGCCGATCTCGTGGTCGACGCCGTCCGCAACGACCGCTACTGGATCGTCCCGCATCCCGAGTGGATGGACATCGCGATGGAGCGCTTCCACTCGATCAGCGAGGGAGCAAACCCGTCACCGCCCGAGGAGTTCCCCGGGATGCCGCCACGCTCGCAGATGCTCGCCGAGGTGATGGAGGCCATGATCGCCGAGGCCCAGGCCGCAGCGACCGCGGACTGACATCCGATCGCCGACGAACTCAGCGCAGCGCCGGGTCACCCACCGAGGCGATACACGCGAGCCGCAGTGCCGCGCAGCATCGCATCGCGCTCGTCGGGAACGAAGTCGGCGATCAGCTTCTTGAACGCATTCCACACGGTTCGGTACGACAATGAGAGCCGATCGACCGGGAAGTTCGACTCGAACATGCAGCGCTCGGGACCGAACTGCTCGATGGCGTGCAGGTAGTAGCGACCCTGCGCAGCGACGAACTCGTCGGAGGTCGGCGGTCGGCCGGCGGTGTGCCATCCGAATCCGTTGTCGGGCATCGCCAGCCCCCCGATCTTCGCGACGACGTTGTCGCATCGAGCGATTTCGGTGATGTCGAGCTTCCACTGCTCGAAGATGGCGTCGCGTTGTGCCGCGTAGGGCCCGACGCCGAGCGGCGTGCCGAAGTGGTCGAGCACCATCGTCGTCTCCGGGACGCTGCGAGCGAGGTCGGCGAACTCCTGGTTCTGATAGTGGTAGTGCCAGGTGTCGTAGGTGAGGCCACGCTCGCCCAACCGCTCGACGCCGGCGCGGAAGTGCGCATCGAGGTACAGGCCCTCAGGTGCCCGACCGGGGATCATCAACGCTTCGGGGTGCCGTGCGTGCGAGCCGGCGTCACGGATGCCGCGGAGGCGGCCACCTGCCGCCTCCTGGTGGGCATCGAGCACGTCGTCGAGCTGCGCCCGGTTGCGCAGATCCGCATGGGCGACGATGCCGCCCATCACCTGGCGTCCACAACGTTGCGTCTCGGCGGCGACGAACGTGGTCTCACCGACCGGGGCGAACGCGTCGGTGCCTCGGTCGTACGCCGCGCCGCACTCGACGAACACGGTGTCGACCACGCGGTGGCCGCTCGCGAGGTCGGCTTCGAGTTCCGCCAGTCCGTACGCCATTGCGCCACCGGCAGGCCACAGGTGGTGGTGTGGGTCGACGATCGCTGCATCGGGGTCGACCACCTCCTCGACGACCGACTCGAGCCACTCGCTCGAGCCGGGCAGTACAACGGGGTGGGCATGGGAGTCGTCGGTCATCGCACGATGGTACGAAAACGGGCGATGGATCTGCGTGGCCGGGGCAGCTCGCCGAGGCCGTTGACGTCGCGTCAACCCCGACACTCACCTACAGGAAGTTGCCGCCTCGGCTGCTGCTGCTTCGCTCGTCGAACAGTGGAGACACCGACGGCCGCGCCGCACGCGCCTCGCGCCACAACTCAGCGACCTCAGGTGTTCCCCGATACTCCGCGGAACGGCGATCTCCGGACCGATCCAGCAGACCTGCATCCGACAGTGCGGCCAGGTCCCTCGACGCCAGGTTCGGCGACACATTGGTCTTGTCCCGGTAGACGCTGTTCGTGATCCGGTAGCCGAGCGACGCGAGATGCAATACGTCCACGGACCGGTCAGGCATGCCCTTCGCTCTCGTCAACGCTTCGAGCTGCTCCCAGACGACGGCCGCCTCGTTGAAGCGTGCCTGGATGGTGTGGGCCTGCGTCCATTGAGCGTTGAGCACGAACCTGACCCACGGGTCGGTGTCGTTGCCGGGGTTCCAGCCGCCGTTGTCGACCGCTCCGAGCGCCGTGTAGTACGCGTCGGTGTTGCGTCGCAGATATTCCTCGATCGATATCAGCTCCGGCGGGAGGTTGTCACCACGGGCGAGGACGAGCGCCTGCACGATCCGCGCGGCACGGCCATTGCCGTCCTTGAACGGATGGATGCCGACGAGGTTCAGGTGGGCCATCGCTGCGTCGATGATCGGCTCACCAGTCGGATTGTTCAGCGAGTCGACGAGCGACGCCATCAGGTCGTCGAGCCTTCCGGCGTCAGGGCCGTTGTAGACGGTGGAGCCGTCGGTGCGAGTGATGTAGATCGGTCCGTCACGCCAACGGCCGGGCCAGTCGTTGAGGTCGGCCTCGGCGAGCATGAAGTGGAGAGCGTTGATGGTTCCGACGTCGAACGTGAACGACTGGGCCTGACGCAACTGGAGGACGAACGTCATGGCGCGTCGGTAGCTCTCGACGACGGCGGTGTCGCTGTGGGCGTCGTCGACGGCGCGGCCTTCGGTGATGTCGAGGGCTTCGTCGGCCGTGACGTCGTGCCCCTCGATCGAGTTCGATGCCTGGGTGTTGCGGGCTGTCTGCACGGCGCGGACTGTGCCGGTCCAGCGGTGCGGGTTTCCGAGCTGGTGGCGGAGGGTGTGGTGGAGCGCGGCGATCTTCCCGAGCGCGTCGATGTGAGCGCCGGTCATGGTCGGTGGTAGGTACAACGCTCCGGTCATGATGCAAGATATTAACTGACATACATCATACAGCAACTGATGTATGTCAGAAAACAACTTGCACTACACGCGGATTCGAGGTTCGCTTTCGGGTCGGTCGACACCGTGTTGCTCCTTTGGGAAGGTGACAAGACGGCGGACCGGAAGGGATGCGATCCCGGGTCAACAAGAATCGCCTGGGACCCTTACTGTGCAAGGGTCCCAGACAATTTGGAGCGGACGACCGGGATCGAACCGGCGACCTCAACCTTGGCAAGGTTGCGCTCTACCAACTGAGCCACGTCCGCGTGGGAGCGCCAATCTAGCAGTCAGGTGCCGGGATCCGACAACGAATCACCCTCGGCGTCGACGGGCGTGGGATCGCGCTCCTCGGCGACGACGCCAGGCCCGAGGTCACTCAGCGACGCCACGGGACGGTCGGACTGTTCGAACTCGAGGTCGACCGGTGGTGGCAGCGGTTCCGTCGCCAGCGGCTGGGCTCCCTCGGGGCGCACGTCGTCGAGCATCCGGCGCTGTGTCGAAGGATCACGCTTGCTCCACTCGCGGTCGCCCATGCGCTCGAGCGGGGCGAGCACCTCGGGATCGGGGCGGGTCTGGCGAAGGATCCACACGGCCAGCAGCACCAGCGCCACACCGACCGTGACCAGCCCGAACACCATGGCGTAGACGAGGCGGGTCGATTCAGGGTCGCCGGACACGGCGACGCCCGCGACGACGGCCGACGGCGAGACAAGGGCAGCGGAGCGGGAAACGACAACGGTCACGGCGCTGCGATTGTGCCAGTTCGTCACGGTTTCGCCACGCATCACCGCTGGTGACCAGGACACCACACGGTCGTGCGCCCACCGATCGTCGAGCGAACCAGCGGCGTCGCGTCGCGCGGGCAGGGCGGGCACTGCGCCCGCACGGTCGGATCGAGCACCCCGTGCGTGCTCCCACCGCGTCGTGCCATCACCGCAAGCCGGCGGCGGATCGCCGACGCGAGCCGGGCGATCTCCGGCACCTCCAGCGAGTCGACCCGACGGCGGGGGTCGAGTCCCGACCACCACAGCACCTCGTCGGCGCAGAGGTTCCCGAGGCCCGCCACCACCTGCTGGTCGAGCAACGTCGGCTTCAGCACGCTGCGACGCCCGGCGAGTGCCGCAGCGAGCCGAGTCGGTGTGACGTCGGTGTAGTCGACGCCCAGATGCCCGAGGTCGGGGTCGAGCGACACCCGTCCGAGACGACGAGGATCGTTGAACCGGAGCGCCGGCGCACCGTCTCGTCCACCGTCACGTCCACCAGGCGTCGTGTACAGCACGAGGCGGTCCCAGGCCGGGTCGTCGCGTCCCGACGAGTAGGCCAGACGCTCGATCGGCGCGGTGTCGTCGACGATCAGGCGCCCGGTCATGCCGAAGTGCAGCCCGATGGCGGCGCCGTCGGTGTCGAGCACGACAACCTTGCCGTGACGGTGTGCGCCCTCGATCGTGGCGCCGGTGACCGCGGCGGCGAACCCGACCACGGTCACGCGTTCGTCGACGACCACACCTACGATCATGCGTCCGACGAGCCGCTCGCACGCGGTCCGCCAGATCTCGGCCTCCAGTCCTTCGGGCACGGCCTCAGGTGGCTGTCGGCGACTTCGATGCGGTGCCGAGGAAGCGTTCGAGCGGCTCGGCGAGCTGGTCGCTGTTGATGAGGAACGCGTCGTGGCCGTGCGGCGAGTCGATCTCGACGTACTCACTCGCCACACCGTTGGCGGTGACAGCGGCGTGGATCTGCTGCTGCTGGTAGGCGGGGTACAGCATGTCGCTCCAGATGCCGACCGCCATGGTCGGCGCGGTCACCCGGAGCATCGCTCGCTCCACCGATCCACGCCCGCGGGCGATGTCGTGGAGGTCCATCGCCTTGCCGATCGAGAGGTAGCTGTTGGTGTCGAAGCGTCGGGCCAGCTTGGCTCCGTGATGTTCGAGGTAGCGCTCGACCTCGAATCGCTGCCACATGCCGAGGGTGTTGCCGACGGCGGCCTGATCGGCGAGTTCGCGGCCGAAGCGATCGGTGAACACGTTGTCGCTGCGGAACGTGACCTGGGCGACCATGCGGGCGATCTCGAGGCCTTCGGCGGGCCCGTCGCCGGGATCGGCGTCGTAGTAGTCGCCACCGCGCCACTTGGGATCGAGGCGGATCGCCCGGCGGCCGATCGCTCCCCACGCGATCTGTTGTGCGGTGGCCTGCATGCAGGTTGCGACGGCGACGAGCGAGCCGACGCGGCGCGGATACATCACCGCCCATTCGAGTGCCTGCATCCCGCCCATCGAGCCGCCGATCACCGACAACCAGCGGGCGATGCCGAGGTGCTGACCGAGCTGCGCCTGGGCGCGAACCATGTCGCGGATCGTGACGACCGGGAAGCGCGATCCATAGGGGTCGCCGTCGATGGGGTGTGGCGAGGCCGGTCCGGTCGACCCTTGGCAGCCGCCCAGGACGTTGGCGCAGACGACGAAGTACTTGTCGGTGTCGATCGGCTTGCCCGGGCCAACGGTGTCGTCCCACCAACCGGGCTGTGGATGTCCACGGCCGGCTGGCCCCATCGCGTGGCTGTCGCCGGTCCAGGCGTGACACAGCAGGACCGCGTTCGATCCGTCGGCGTCGAGGCGCCCCCACGTCTCGTAGGCGACGACCACGTCGCTCAGCGCGACACCGCAGTCGAGCGCGAACCTCCGGTCGGTGGCGAACGTGAAGAACCGTCGATGGCCCGGTTCGTCGCCGGGCCGCCAGGCACCGGTCACCGGGAGGGGGTTCGACACGGCCATGGTGGCCTCAGAGGGTACCGATGACCGGTTGGGCGAGCGCCATGCGTTGTTCGTAGCCGACCTCGTACGGCAGGAATCCGTTGCGGTCGGGATACATCAGCTGCACCATCTGGAACGGTTCACCCCCGTACCAGCCGGTGGCGGCGCCGAAGTAGGCACCCCACGTCGCGAGATCGACCGGAGCGAAGATGCAGCGCAGATCGTTGTCGAGCAGGCCCACGACCTCGACGCCGAGCGGGATGTCGGTGCCGCCGCGGCAGGCATCGGCGACCAACTCGAGCAGCCCCTTGGCGGCCACCGGCGTCAGTCCGAACACGGCAACCTCGGCGAACCCGACATCGGCGGTCAATCCGATCGTGTAGGCGTAGCCGGGCGTCGGCGGCACTGCGTCGACGTCGGGCAGCACCGCTTCGAGCGCCCATCCGCTCGCTTCGATCATGAACTCGATCTTGTCCCGATCGGTCATGGCGTCGAAGCGCTCGGCCAGATGGTCGTCGGGATGGTCCCTCACG
>JBGTCW010000107.1:0-3156 GCA_041748635.1 Ilumatobacteraceae bacterium
CTGCGGCCCCGCCAGGTCTGGCGCCCTCGGCGGGCGATGCCGCGGGCGATGGCGACGGCGGCGAGCGGATCGGCGAGGGGGCTCAGCCAGTACGCCGCATCGATGCGTTCGTAGGCACGGCGGGTCCCGGCGAGCGTGCCCAGCCTGGTTGCGGCGAGCACGACGTCGATCACGTCACCGCGACCGAGGAGCAATCGAGGGATCGGGAGCACCTGCGCGAGCACGATCACGGCGAGGTCGACGAGCTGGCGGCGGCGCGGCTCGACGCCGGGCAAGGCCAGCGAGCGTCCCCAACCCGTCCACGCATCCGTGAACGACTCGAACATGCGAACGCTGAGCATCTCGCCGGCGTCGAGGAACCCGACCCGCCGACCGTCGGCCGCCATCTGTCTGGCCAGCGCGAGGTCTTCGACTACGTCGCGGCGTACCAGCTCCATGCCACCGCCGGCCAGGAAGGCGGCGCGTGGGAACGTCATGCACTGGCCGTTCGCCATCATCCGGTCGGGCCTCGTCGTCGGCACTCCAGGTGGGCCGAAGCGATACACGAGGGTTGTGAGCATGGCCGGATGCAGCCAGCGGCTCGCCGCGGTGGGACATTCGAAGCGGCCACCGACCGTCAGCAGGTCGAGCTGATCACCGATCGCTCGCGCTACGAGCGCAGTCGGCAGTCGGGGGTCGGGTCGGGTGTCGGCGTCGAGCGTCACCACCCAGTCGGCGGTCGCCGCGGTGATGCCCTGCTGGAGTGCCCACGCTTTCCCGGCCCATCCGTCGGGCAGCGGCACCCCCGAGATCACCGTTGCGCCGGCAGTCCGGGAGATCTGCGCGGTTGCGTCGGTCGACTGGTCGTCGACCACGACCACCTCGACGACACCCGGCGCCCCGACGATCGCATCGAGGAGCGGACCGAGGCGCGCAGCTTCGTCGCGGGCGGGGATCACGACGCCGATGGTCTGCATCGGCGTGAGGGTCGGACGAACCGGAGGGGCGACCGTGGCGGCGCGGGCAATCCGGCCGATCGCCACCGCTCCCGCCGTCGCTCGAACCACGATGGAGGCAAGCCGCAGCGCGCGACGAAGCATCACGCGAGGTCCTGGGCGATCATGTCGGAGACGATCCTGGCACTGGTCGTCACGAGGGGCAGGCCTCCACCGGGATGGCTCGATCCACCGACGAGGTACAAACCGGGTCGGGCGCCGCGGTTCGCCGGGCGGACGAACGCCGCTCGTCTTCCGTTCGACGACGTTCCGTAGATAGCGCCACCCGGCGATCGGTAGCGGCGCTCGATGTCCGCCGGCGTCATCGAGTGCCGGAATTCGACCTTCGGGCGGAGATCGACTCCGTGGCCGGCGAGCCGGTCGAGCACGAGATCGCCGTAGCGTTCGGCATCGACGTCGACGTTCGGCGGAGTGTTGACCAACAGGAACCAGTTCTCGCAGCCGTCGGGGGCCTGGCTCGGGTCGGTCACCGACGACACACATGCGTAGATCGTCGGATCGTCGGCCACCAGCCCCTGGTCGAGTTGGTCGTACTCGTCGCGGTAGCTCTCGGAGAACCAGACGTTGTGGTGCTGGAGGCCGGGCGTGAGGCCACGTACGCCGAGGCACAGCACGAAACCGCTCGTCGAACGCTTCGCCCGCCGGACCCGTTTCAGCGCCGTGGCGTCCGGGAGCAGGTCGGCGTAGAGGTGCTCGGCGTCGGTGTTGGCGACGACGATGTCGGCGCCGACGACGGTGCCATCGACCAGCTCGACGCCGGAGACGGGCCCGTCGCCGGGCGCGGCCAGGATCCTTGCAACGTCGGCGCCGGTCTCGATGACGACGCCGGAGTCGCGGGCCACACGCTCGAACGACGCCCGCAACGCGTCGAGCCCACCGATCGGATACCAGCATCCGAAGCGGGCCTCGATGTGAGCGATGCAGGCGAGCGTTGCCGGCGCGGCATACGGCGAAGATCCCGAGTACGTGGCGTAGCGGCCGGCCCACTGGACGAGTCGCTCGTCATCGAAGAACGACTCGGCCGACCGGTGCAACGTTCGCATCGGGTCGATCGCCGGGAGGTCGAACGGCGATCGCATCCTCCTCGCCAACGACCACGGATTCGACATCGGTCCGGCAAAGAACGTGCGCTCGGCAACGTCCCAGATTCGACGCCCGCGGGCGTCGAACGCGCGCCACTGATCGCCCGATCCGGGTGCGAAGTCGTCGAATGCTGCCGCTGTGTCGTCATGTCCGTCGGGCAAGGTCAACGAGGAGCCGTGGGGCCAGTGGTAGGCGAACTGCGGGTCGAGGCGGATCAGCTCGACCTGCTCGTCGAGTGTGGTGCCGGCGACACGGAACACGTCGTCGAGGAGATGCGGCAGCGTGACCAACGACGGTCCGACGTCGAACGTGTACCCGTCGCGCACGTACGTCGCGAGCTTCCCTCCGACCACCTCGTTGCGTTCGAACATCGTGACGTGATGTCCGGCTGCTTGCAACCGGATCGCCGCCGCGAGCCCGCCGACCCCGCCCCCGACGACAACGACGTTCGAGATGTAACGATTGGTGTCAGACACCACGTGTTACACCGAGCTTCCGGGCGATAGCGGCCGCACCGATCGGCAGCATGCCCACGCCGCCGACGACGGCGACGACCGGGTCGCGGAAGTAGCGGGCGAAACCGATCGTCTCCATCACGCCGGTGTAGGCGTACTCACCGACGAGCCTGGCGTCGGCGTCGCGCGGATCGTCCGACGGTGGAAGTGTCGCCTCGAGCAGCGCCATCACGCCGAGCCCGGTGATGAACCAACCGAGGAAGTTGCTGATCGGGATTCCGCGGTAGACGCCGCGGCGTGCCCACCTCCAGTACCCCTCGCCGACCATCTGCGGGTCGAGGAACAGGTCCCACGCCGTCAGCGCCGCCGATCCGACTGCGATCCGGGTGGCCGCCGACGATCGATCGCCGAGCGCAGCGTGGGCGGCCTCGCGTGCCGGCACGCCGAGCGCGAACCATGCCAACGGCACGATCGCGGGGACGCCGGCGATCTGCGGTTGCAGTGACCGGGTGTACGAGTAGCGCCCGAACGGAAATCCCGTCGCCGTCCCGATCCGCTCGACCGCGGCGGTGCCGACCGCGGTGGCCGCCGCGGCGACCCCTGCACGGCGTCCGCCCCACCGG
>JBGTCW010000108.1:0-2321 GCA_041748635.1 Ilumatobacteraceae bacterium
ACCGATGACGGGCCGATCGTGTTCATCGACACCGCGGGGATGCGTCGCAAGGGAAAGATCGACGACTCCGCCGAGTACTACTCGTTCGTGCGGGCGCTGCGCTCGATCGACACTGCCGACGTCGCGCTGCTGGTGATCGACGCGACGGTCGGTGTCACGGCGCAGGACCAACGCTTGGCCGAGCGGGTGGACGCCGCGGGCTGCCCGATCGTGCTGATCCTGAACAAGTGGGATCTGGTCGGCACCGAGGAGCGGCTCGAGGTCCAAGGTGAGGTCACCCGCATGTTGGGTTTCGTCGCCGACAGCTCGGTGCTGAAGATCTCGGCGCTGACCGGCAAGAACGTCGACAAGTTGCGCCCGCGGCTGCAGGAAGCCATCGGTCAATACCACACCCGGGTGCCGACCCGCGACGTCAACAAGGTGATCGCCGCGGCCCAGCAGCGCCAGCCGATCGGCGGCGGCGCCAAGATCCTCTACGCCGTGCAGGGGGCGATCGACCCGCCGACGTTCACACTGTTCGTCAACCGTGACGTTCCCCAGCACTACCTGCGCTACATCGAGCGCACGATCCGCGAGGAGTTCGACCTCGGCGCGACGGCGATCAAGCTGCGCGTGCGCAAGCGCCAGTGACGGGGTGTGACTCGTGAACGGACCCGTCGATGCCGTGGTGTGAGGAGTGCACCAAGTATTTGACGCCGAACTCAATGAACGACGACGGCACCTGCCCGAGATGCGGCCTGCTGGTGGAGGATCCGTCAGCACACGCCGACCACGACGACGAGTCGGCTCCCTGGCACTTCAAGTTGATGGTCGTGGCTGCGGTCGTCTACCTCGGCTGGCGCTTCGCCGAGATCTTCATCTGAGCAGCTACCCATCCATTCACCGGCGTGAACGGCCGCGCGCTGACGGTGGCGGTCTACCCATTGCTCGGAGTACGCTGGTGTACCCCGGCTCGTTCCCGGTCAGGAAGCGGCACACAATGTCCACCCACGACGCGGGCGCAAGCGGCGACTGCGGGACTGGCGCAGACCCCTTCTCACCGATCGACCACGTGCGCTCGGCGCTCCAGAGCTACCAGGTCCTGTTCGAGCGAGCAGCGTTCACGGCGCAACTGGCCGACGACGAACGTCTCCACCGGATGCTGGATGCGCTGGTGCTGTTCGGCCTCGTGACCGACGTGAACGGCGAAGTCACCTACATGAACACGGCGATGCGCGACCGGCTCGGTTCCACGCTCGACCAGGTGGTCGGACACGGCCTGCTCGACGACGCTTCAGTGCACGACGTGTTGAAGCGTTCGATCGTCGCAGCGGTCACCTCGGAGCAGATGGCGTCGCATTGGGTCACCGAGGTGCCGCTCTCCGACGGTACGACGATCACGGTTCGCTGGACGAGCACCTTCATCCGCGACAGCCAGGGTGGGATCCGCGGCCTCACGTCGGTGGGCGAGGACATCACGCATGTCGAACCCAGCGGCGAAGCGATCGCAGAGAGCATCCAGATGGAGAGCATGGGCCGGCTCGCGGGAGGCATCGCCCACGACTTCAACAACTACCTCACGGTGATCGGCGGTCACACTCACCTGGCCCGAGTCGAGCCTGGGCTGCCGGCCACAGTCGAGCCGCATCTCGACCAGATCGACGCAGCCACCGAGCGGGCCACCGAGCTGATCCGTCAGCTCCTCGCTTTCGGCCGGCAGCTTGGGTCCGAGCCGACGACGCTCTCGGTGTCGGATCAGCTCGGTGACCTGGCAGCGTTGCTGCGCCCGACGTTCCGCGCCTCGATCACCATCGAAGTCGTCACCGCCACGAACGACGATCGCATCACGTTCGACCGGAGCCAGCTCGACCAGATTTTCGTGAATCTGGCGTTCAACTCCCGTGACGCCATGCCCCACGGCGGCACCATCACCTACAGCGTCAGCGACGAAGATCTCGATCAGCAGGCAGCGGGGGACCTGGGCGTCGAGCCCGGCCCGTACGTCGTCGTCACCGTCACCGACGACGGCGTCGGCATCGACGCTGACATCATCAACCACGTCTTCGAACGGCATGTGACGACCAAGCCGATGGGCCAGGGCAGCGGCCTCGGTCTGGCGACCGTGCGCAGGGTGATCACCCACGCCGGCGGAGCGATCACCATCGACGCCGAGCGTGAGTCGGGCACCAGGTTCACCCTGCACTTCCGTCGCGACACCAGCGAGCGAACGACCGCCTGAAGCATTGATCCGGCGACCTGCCCACGCGATCTCGCGGCGGCGTCGATAGAGTCTGCGCTCCACATGCATACGGGCTGTGGCGCAGCTTGGTTAGCGCGCTTGT
>JBGTCW010000109.1:0-9979 GCA_041748635.1 Ilumatobacteraceae bacterium
GGAACCCGACGGGGTCGGCGTCGATCTCGACCGGGCCGGCGAGGAGCAGGTCGCTGCGAGCCGCGGTGACGGCGTCCACCAGGGCGGCATCGGGCAGCACCAGCCGGCTCGCCCGGTGCACGATCGTCTCCCAGCCACGCACGATGGCCAGCGCAGGGGCCAACTTCGGCAACGACCAAGTGGTGAACCGTTCAGGGTCGTGAGGGATCGCGACACGGATCGACGACCGATGCGCCACCGGTAGCACGATCGACCCTTCCGGCAACTCGATCCCGCGAATCTCGACGTCGGATGGCGGGCGCTCGGTGAGCAACCGTGCACCCGAGAACGCGACGGCGAACGGCAACGCTGACGCGTTCTCGACCTCGATCACGGTCAGCCCACCAGCGTCGGGAACCGACCACACCCGCTGGACGGCGTCACCCTCGGGAACCCGCAGCCGCGTCTCGACCACCGGGGTTCCGTCGATCCGATGCTGCCGCACGGCCGCTTCCGACGCCGGGTTGTGCCAACGGTCCTCTGCCGCCACGAACCAGCGCACCGGGTCGTCAGCGCTTCCCCACGCGACGACATCACCGATTGGCGACACCCACGCCCGACAGGGCGTTCCCATCGCACCGATCAGCGTTGCCGGGGATGTTTCTGTCGTACCGACAGGGTCGGCGCTCACGCGTCGAATTCGCCCTTGCGGCTGCGCTGCATGAGCGCAGCAAGCGCATCCGACGCGGGACGGTGCTCGTGGCAGACGGCGACGACCTGCTCGGTGATCGGCATCTCGACACCGTACCGGCGGGCGAGGTCGAGCACGCTCGGCGATGACTTGACGCCCTCGGCGACCATGTTCATCGACGCCAGGATGTCGTCGATCGACGCCCCGGTGCCGAGCTGGAGTCCGACCTGGTTGTTGCGGCTCTGCTTCGACGAGCACGTGGCGATCAGGTCACCCATCCCGGCGAGACCGGCGAACGTCTCGGGGTGGCCACCCATCGCCACGCCGAGGCGCGTCATCTCGGCCAGACCACGTGTGATCAACGTCGCCCGCGTGTTGTCGCCGAACCCCATCCCCTCGGCCATGCCGGCGGCGATGGCGATCACGTTCTTCACCACGCCAGCGACCTCACAGCCGACCACGTCGGCGTTGGTGTACACACGCAGGCCCGGTCGGCTGAAGATGCGTTGCAGCTCGTTGGCGATCGTTGCGTCGTCGATCGCCACGACGCTCGCCGCCGGCTGACCCGCCAACACCTCCTTCGCGAGGTTCGGTCCGGTCAGTACCGCCACCGGATGACCGGGCATCGCATCCGACGCCACCTCGCTCATCCGCTTCAGCGACGTGCGTTCGAGACCCTTCGTCAGCGACACCACCGGCACCCACGGCCGGATCGACTCGGCCACCTCGACCGCGACGTCACGAAAGCCATGCGACGGGACCGCCATGACCACCACGTCGGCGTGCGAGACCGCATCGGCGAGCGAGTCGGTGGCACGCAGCGTGTCGGGCAGGGTGAAGTTCGGGAGGTACTCGGCGTTGACACCGGCGTCGTTGATCTCCGTCGCGAGCTGCGAGCGACGGGCCCACAGGACCGTCGGGGTGTTGGCCGCTGCGAGCGCTGCGACGGTGGTCCCCCACGATCCGGCGCCGATGACCGCCACGTTGATCGTCGATGCACTCATGTCCGTCCCCCCGATCCGTCGCGGCCGCGTCACTGCGACCACGATCGTCGACTGTACTGCGGCATCGCCGCTCGGACCTCGGCCCTCCTACAGTGGGCGTCAGTGCGTCTCGCCGTCCTGGTCCCGGTCAAACGATTCACGGCGGCCAAGGGTCGCCTCACCGGGGTGCTCAGCAATGACGATCGGGCCCGCCTCGCCGAGTGGATGGCGAGTGGCGTGCTCGACGTGGTCGCCGAGATCCCGACGTTCGTGGCCTGCGACGACGATCAGGTCGCCGAGTGGGCGACCCGAATGGGCGCCGAGGTGATCTGGGGTGCGGGCCTCGGACTGAACGGCGCAGTCGACGACGGCGTCGAGCGGATCGTGGCGAGCGGCTACGACCACGTGCTCGTGAGCCATGCCGATCTGGCGCTCCCCCGGACCCTGCTCGACGTCGCACGGGAGGGCTGGATCACGCTCGTTCCCGACCGTCGCCACGACGGCACGAACGTCATGTCGTTTCCCGCCGCTCATCCGTTGCGTGCCGCCTACGGCGGTGGGTCGTTCACCCGCCACCTCGATCAGGCGCTGGCCCTCGGCTCCGTGCCGGTCGAGGTTCGGTCCGACCCCCACCTGTCGCTCGACCTCGACACCGCCCGAGATCTCGCACATCCCCTCATCCGACCCCTCATCGAGAAGGTGCTGCCCGCATGGCTGCCAACGAACCCGGTCAACCCCGCCCGCTGAGCCCGACCGGCGGCGAGGCCACGACCCGCAACCTCACCACGCCTCGGAGCGCACTGGCGATCGGGGCCCATCCCGACGACGTCGAGTTCGGGTGTGGCGGTCTGCTCGCGAAGTGGGCGGCCGACGGCTGCATCGTCCACCACCTCGTGTGCACGGACGGCTCGAAGGGCACCTGGGACCCCGACGTCGACGTGGCAGCGCTGGCCACACGCCGCCAGGTCGAGCAGCGCGAAGCCGCGCGACGACTCGCCGGATCGAATGCCGGCGAGGTGCGGTTCCTCGAACGGGTCGACGGCGAACTCGACAGCGATCTCACGACACGCGGCGAGGTCGCTCGCATCATCCGGGAGCTGCAGCCCGAGGTGGTGCTGGGCCACGACCCGTGGAAGCGCTACCGACTCCATCCCGACCATCGACACGCGGGTCTGCTCGCCTGCGAGGCAATCGTCGCCGCTCGCGATCCCCACTTCTTCCGCGACCACGGCCTGGCGCACCATCGGCCCGACGCGCTGATCCTGTGGGAAGCCGATGCGCCGGACCATGCCGAGGACGTGACCGAGTTCGTCGATGCGAAGGTCGACGCGCTGCTGGCCCACGAGAGCCAGTTCGAGTCGACGATGAAGGCAGTCGACGAGGGCCAACTCGCAGCGTTCGCCCAGCGCATCCGCAACCGGCTGGGCGACCTCGGACGGCCGTTCGGGATGGACGCCGCCGAGGTGTTCAAGCTGATCCCCGACCTCTGACAGTTCGCGAGCGATGAGCGAACCCAGCGCATGCGTGGGGTCTCGCTCATCGCAACCCCACGCCCCACCCGTGCGATGAGCGAAACCAGCGCATGCGACGAGTTCGCTCATCGCGGCTGGGTTCGGCGCGACGGAGTGTGAGCGTGGACGCGAAGCGGGGGACCCGAAGGCCCCCCGTTTCATCACACTGACGCCGAAGCGATCAGCGTCGTCTGGCTGGCGCCTTCTTGGCAGGTGCCTTCTTCTTCGCAGGCGCCTTCTTGGCAGGTGCCTTCTTCTTCGCAGGCGCCTTCTTGGCAGGTGCCTTCTTCTTCGCAGGCGCCTTCTTGGCGGGCGCCTTCTTCTTCGCAGGCGCCTTCTTGGCGGGTGCCTTCTTCTTCGCTGGCGCCTTCTTGGCAGGTGCCTTCTTCTTCGCTGGAGCCTTCTTGACGGCCATCAGGTCAGCCGTTCAGTGCTGACTTCAGCGTGGAGCTGGAGCTGAACTTCATTGCGGTCGATGCCTTGATCTGCACCGGAGCGCCGGTCTGCGGGTTGCGGCCCGTGCGAGCGCTGCGCTTCGTCGTGCTGAAGGAACCGAACCCGGGCCAGGCGACCTTCTCGCCCTTCTTGGTGGTCGCAACGACGTGGTCGAAGAACGCACCGAGCGTGCGCTCGGCATCGGCCTTCGAGACGCCAGCGGCGTCGGCCACCGCGTCGATCAGTTCTGCTTTGGTTGCCATTGGAGTCCTCTTTCGGATGGGTGTTGAAACCGTTCACCCCGGCGCGTTGCGCCGAGACCGTTTCCGCTCTTCGTTGTGCGGAACAGGTCCATGTGACCGACTTGGACCACCGAGGTTCAAGCATCATTGTCATTGCATTTGCAATGACATGCCGAACCGACCCTTACCGGAGTTGGAGATCGGTGGGATCCACCACGACGTTCGACCGCTCGGCTACACACTGCATCCGGACATGACAGACGATTCGCATCGAATCCACGAGGCAGCTGCCGAGGAG
The DNA here is from genome assembly GCA_041748635.1 of Ilumatobacteraceae bacterium. Taxonomy (GTDB): domain Bacteria; phylum Actinomycetota; class Acidimicrobiia; order Acidimicrobiales; family Ilumatobacteraceae; genus Sva-07. Next base: position 4,140 of record JBGTCW010000109.1, read on the forward strand.
TGATGGTGACCGACCTGCTTGGACCCGCTGAGACACCGACCACGGATCGGTCGTCGCCCCCGACCGATCCGTCGAGAGCGACACAGCGAACCAGACTGGTGGTCGACACGTCGGTGTTGATCGCCGATCCGACGTGTGTGCTCGAGTTCTGCGACGTTGACGTGATCATCCCGCTCACCGTGGTCGAGGAACTCGACGGCCTGAAGAGTCGACCCGACGACGTCGGACGATCGGCGCGCACCGCCCTTCGAACGATCGAGGAGCTGCGCGTCGCCCACGGTGGCTCGCTCGCACAGCCGGTGCCCACGGGCAACGGCACGGCAACCTTGCAGATCGAGATCAACAACATCCGCAAGCACCTCTTGGTCGAGCACGGCCTCGACCCGAGCGTGCCCGACAATCGGATCATCGGCGCAGCGATCGGCCAGTCGGACTTCGGGCCGACCACGATGATCAGCAACGACGCCGCATTGCGGATCAAGGCCGCTCACCTGGGCGTCGACGCCGCTGAACATCGGCTCGCTCGGTCCGATCGCTCCCGCCCGGCCGCCGGATGGACGACGTTCGAGGCGCCGTACGAGACCATCGACTGCCTCTATGCAGCCGGCGCCATCGCCGTCGACGCCGTCGTCACCGATGAGGGCGTCGAGTTCAACGAGAACGAATTTGCTGTCCTGCGCTCGGGATCACAGTCCGCGCTCGTCCGGGCAGTCCACGGCGAGTTCGTCCTGCTCGGCCAGCACACACCCGAGCCGTGGGGACTGCGGGCGCGCAGCAAGGAACAGCGATTCGCGCTCGAGTTGCTCCTCGATCCGGACATCGCCGTGATCGCACTCGACGGCCGCGCCGGGACCGGCAAGACCATCCTGGCGATCGCAGCCGGCCTCGAGCAGGTGGTCGAACAGAACCGCTACGAACGTCTGGCCGTGTACCGACCGTTGGTGCCGGTTGGGCGTGCCGACGTCGGCTTCCTGCCCGGCGGGCTCGACGAGAAGCTCGACCCCTGGATGGCAGCGATCCACGACGCCGTCGTCGCCCTCTCTGACCGGGGCAACTCCAACGATGCTCGGTCGATGGTCGACGAGCTGACGACGCGGGGCAAGCTGTCGCTCGAGTCGGTCACGTTCCTGCGCGGTCGCTCACTGCAGCAGCAGTTCGTCGTCATCGACGAGGCGCAGAACCTCGAACCCACCACGCTTCGCACGATCCTCACCCGGGTCGGCCACGGCACCAAGGTGATCTTCACTGGCGACACCAGCCAGATCGACGCCCCGTACCTCGGCGAGTCGAACAACGCGCTGAGCGTGCTCACGTCCGCGTTCGCGGGCCAGTCGTGCTTCGGACACATCACGCTCACGGCCTGCGAACGCAGCGACGTGGCGAGCCTCGCCGCCGAACTCCTCTGATGTAACGATTGGTGTCTGACACCAATCGTTACATCGATCCGTGTTGGGAAAATCCGGGTGCGACCTTGGCTCCGTAGATTTAGTGTTAAATTGGTCTCAGCCGATGAGCACGAAGGGAGTCCGGGTGGCCGTAGCAGAGTTTTTCGACTACGAGTGCGACACGCCGTGGCAAGAACTTGCGGCCTGCAAGGGACGCACTCGCCTGTTCTTCCCACCGAAGGCCGAACGCCCCCAAGCACGTGGTCGCCGCGAGGCAAAGGCGCAAGCGCTGTGCGCGGTGTGTCCCGTGCAGGTGCCGTGCCGGTCGTACGCCAGAGCCCACCACGAGTACGGCTACTGGGGAGGCGAATCCGAAGAGGACCGCCATCTCGCCGGCTTCACGGTGTCGGCGCCCATCGGCGTGCGCGCTCGCCTGGCGCAACACACCGGCTGACGAACCCGACGGAGCCAACCGCGGCTCGACGTCGCAGCATCGCTGATACACCCGCTGTCTAGGGTGGTGTCGTGGTCCTGCCCCGCTTCGCCGTCGTCGATCTCGAGACGTCCGGCTTGAACACGCGACGGCACCGGATCCTGCAACTCGGCATGGTCGTCGTCGACCCTGACGGCACCGTCGTCGACCAGTGGTCGTCGCTCGTCAAGCTCCGCTGGCCACTGCAACGAGTCGGCCCAACCAGCATCCACGGCATCACACGCAGCACGCTCAAAGGCGCTCCCCCGCTCGACGACGCACTCGACGAGCTCGGTCGGCGGATGAACGGATCGATCTTCACCGCCCACAACGCGGTCTTCGACAGCGAATTCATCGCTCGCGCGGTTCGGCGCCGCTCGATCGCCGACCCGGTTCGCCTCGGCCTCGCACCTCGGCTGTGCACGCTGCGAATGTCCCGACGCCTCGACCCCGACCGTGCGTTGTCCCATCGCCTCGGCGACGTCTGCGAGCGCTATGGCGTTCGGCTCGAACGACCGCACGACGCACTCGGCGACGCAGCGGCGACCGCCGCGATCCTCCCCCATCTGCTGGCCGCCCACGACATCACCGACGAACGTCAGCTGCGACCCTTCTACGTCGACTGACGCTCGTCCGGTCGGTCCAGGCCGTCGGTCGATCGATAGCGCTCGAGCAGGCGACGAGCGAGCGCGTCGACGTACTCGGCCGACGGCCCCGTCGGTTCGACCAGCCCTGCATCGGGGCCGAGGCGGATCAGGAGTTTCGCGAGCCAGCGATCGCTCGAAACTGGCAGGCGGGCCTCGACCCAACCGTCGGCGAGTTCGACGACCTCGTCGATCGGGTAGTGATCGAGGACCCACCGAGCGTTCGGAGCGAGCCGGACCGACGTGCGGGCGATGTCGGCGTCGTCGAAGAACCTCGCCGGAGGTGCCGCCGGTTCCACATCGACCGTCCTGCCCGTCGGGGCGATCGACTCGATCCGGTCGACACGAAAGGTTCGCCGCTCCTCGGAACGGTCGTCGTCGGCCAGCACGTACCAGTTGCCGGCGTCGGCGAAGACATGTCGGGGAACGATCGATCGGCGAGTCATCTCCGCTCGCGACGGCGAGTAGTAACTGATCGCCAGCTCGACCCCGGCGCCAGCAGCGTTGGCCAGGTCGTCCGTGAACTCGGGACGGGCGAGATCGACCACGACGCTGTCGTGCGAGGAACCGTCGGATGTCGGAGTGTCGAGGCCGGCATCAGTGAGCACGCCAGCGAGCTTGACGAGACCGCGGCCGAGTGGACCGTCCGGGTCCGCTCCGGGCAACTCCATCGCAGCACGCGCCGACGCCAGCAGCGAGAAGGCCTCGGGTGCAGTGAGCCGCAGCGGCCGGGTGAACAGCCGGGGAACCCCGACGAACACGGTGCCGTCGTCGACGAACACGTCGATCATCTCGTCGACGAACGGCGGCAACCCGCACATCGCCACCAACTCCAGATCGCGCTGCACCTCTGCAGCGGTCATGGCGAAACGTCGGGCCACATCGTCGAGCGGGACCTCCCCCATCTCCATCAACCACGGAAGCATCACGAGCAACCGCCGCAGACGGTCCTCGGCATTGCGCGGACCGCTCATCGCCCACCCGCCCCCGTACTCGAGTCGACGACCGCCGTGAGCCAGTCGACCACGTGCTGGCGGACCTCGGGCGGCCCCTCGACGATCGCGTGGTCGAGCAGACCGAGCACCCACGATCGAAATGCGGCGAGGTTTCCCGCCGGCACCGACACCATGATGCTGCCGTCGTCGGAACGCTCGACCACCCGATCGGCGCCGAGTTCCCGTGCGACCGAAGCCGATCTCAGTGCATCGATCCACACGAGCGCATCGACGCCCTCGTCGGCACGATGGCCGATCTGCTTCGGGTCGGCGGGAAACGCCGTGCGGGGGTCGAACGTCGGCGGACGCACGAACGAGGCAGGCTCGCCGGCGAGGACCTCGGCGCTGTCGAATCGATCGACGCGGAACGTCCGCTGTTCGCCGCGGCGATGGTCGTGGCCGATCACGTACCAGAACCCGCCCCGCAGCAGCAGGCCCCACGGATCGAGCGTTCGTTGCTCGCCTCGGTACGTGAACTCGATCGGCGCGCGGGCAGCCACCGCAGCACGGATCGCCGGCAGTTCGGGGCGCTCGGGAATCACCGCCGAGACGGCGGGAAGCTCGCCGTCGAGCGCTCCGCCGAGCTTCCAGATCGCCTCCTGGCCGGCATCGGTGCGCACGGCAGCGACCGCGACCTGCAGAGCGCGCATCTCCTCGGGCGTGAGATCGAGGTCGGCGAGTTCGTACGCACGACGATCGATGCGGTAGGTGGTCTGTCCGGCGAACGAACCACCCGCGACGATCTCGGTCTCGATCGGTACGCCGATCGATCGCAGTGCCGCCTTGTCACGCTCGAACGAGCCGCGGCGCGCCACCTCGGCGTCGGGATACTGACCGTCGAGCGACCCCGCGATCTCGACCAGGCTGAGCGGCCGGGTGGTCTCGAGCAGCAGCGCCAACAGATTGGTGAGGCGCTCGATCCGATCGATCATCAACGCTCGACGATACCCGTGGTGCTGTTCGCGGTGTCAGACACCACGAACAGCGCCACGCAGAGCGTCTCCTCGGCTCAGAGCTGCAGCGACTTGGTCTGCAGGAATTCCTCGATGCCGTAGGGGCCGTTCTCGCGGCCGTAGCCCGACTGCTTGTAGCCACCGAACGGCGCCGCGATGTTGAACGAACCGCCGTTGACGTCGACCGCACCGGTTCGCATCCGACGCGCCACGGCGATCGCTCGGTCCTTGTCGGCGGACCACACGCCGCCGGAGAGCCCGTACAGGCTGTCGTTGGCGATGCGAACGGCGTCATCCTCGTCGTCGTAACCGATGATCGACAGCACCGGCCCGAAGATCTCCTCTTGGGCGACGGTCATGTCGTTGGTGACGTTGGCGAGCACCGTCGGCTTGACGAAGTAGCCGGTCTCCTTGCCCTCGGGCTTGCCGAGGCCGCCCGCCGCGACGACGGCACCTTCGTCGATGCCCTTCTGGATGTAGTCCTGCACGCGGTCCCACTGGGCCTGGCTGATCAGCGGACCGAGGTGCATGCCCTCCTTGGCCGGGTCGTCGACCTGCATGTTCTCGGCGGCGGCGGCAGCGATGGCGACCGCCTCGTCGTAGCGGCTGTTGGGCACGAGCATCCGGGTGTGGGCGGTACACGTCTGGCCCGAGTTGAGATAGCAGGCGAAGATCCCCTTCGGAATCACCGCCGCGAAGTCGGCGTCGTCGAGGATGATGTTGGCGGACTTGCCCCCGAGTTCGAGGGCCACCCGCTTGACGGTGCCCGCGGCTGCCGCCGCCACCTGCTTGCCGGCGCGGGTGGATCCGGTGAAGCTCACCATGTCGACACCGGGGTGCTCGGAGATGGCGGCGCCGACGACGGAACCAGTGCCGGTGACCAGGTTGAACACGCCAGCCGGCAGGCCGATCTCGTGCACGATCTCGGCAAGGATGAAGGCGTTCAGCGGGGCGACCTCGGACGGCTTGAGCACGAACGTGCAGCCTGCCGCGAGTGCTCCGCCGAGCTTGCAGATGATCTGGTGCAACGGGTAGTTCCACGGGGTGATCGCGCCGACGACGCCGACGGGCTCCTTGACCACGAGGCTGTTGCCGATCGTCTCTTCGAACTCGAAGGTGTCGAGCAAGGTGGCGTAGGTCTGCATGTTCCCGGCGGGAAGACCGGCCTGGATCATCGTCGACCAGGTGATCGGCATGCCGACCTCGCCCGCGATCACCTCGGCGATCTCGGGCGAGCGGGCCTGGAGCGCCTCGTTGAGACGGATCATGTACTTCTGGCGCTCCTCGACCGGGGTCGCCGCCCACGAGTCGAACGCCCGGCGAGCAGCGGCGACGGCCTTGTCGACGTCGCTGGCCGTGCCCTCGGGGATCGATCCCATCACCTGCTCGGT
>JBGTCW010000110.1:0-1929 GCA_041748635.1 Ilumatobacteraceae bacterium
GCGGCTCTTCTCGGCCTCGGTGAAGATGATCCCCTTCAACGGGGGGACGTCGGCATAGTCGCGGCCGCGAGCTGCGGTGACGTACCGGGGTCCGGCGACCTGATCGTTGGTGGGATCGATGCCGATCCATCGACCGCTGCCGAGGTGAACGCCGACCCAGGCGTGGGTGCGATCGACGCCGGCGAGGCGGGGTTTGCCCGGCGGCGGCTCGGTCTCGAGATACCCGCTGACATAACACGCTGGCAGTCCGAGCGAACGCAGCGACCCGATCATGACGTGCGAAAAGTCCTGACACACGCCTTTGCGCATCTTCAACACGTCCTCGAGACGCGTGTCGACCTGGGTCGCCTCGGTGTCGAACTCGAAGTCGGCGTGCACCCGAGCGCACAGCGAGACGACACCATCGGCGAGTGACACGCCGTCTCCGAACGATGGCCGTGCGTAGTCAGCCAACTGCGTCGAACGCGTCACACGCCTCGAATCGAGCGAGAACTCGATGGCATCGAGGTCGTCGGGGTCGCTCCGCGCGGCGGTATACGACGTCCACGACTGCGCGCCCTCGTCGCTGAATCCGGTCGCACGACCGGAGGTGTCGATCCTGCTGGAACTGGTGACCACCAGGCGGGTGTGTGGCTCGCGGATCACCACCGTTGCGGTGAGATTGCCGAAGTAGTCCCGATGCTCGCGCAGGTACTCGGGACCCGGATCGATCGTGACCTCGCGGCGAACACACCGCTGGCCATCGACATCGTCCGGCGACTGGCGGACCTCGGCGAAGCTCGACTCGACGGGGGCGTCGTAGTCGTACTGCGTCGTGTGCAGCACCTCGTAGATCACGTCTGGCCCCCCGACGGCGTCCCGAACGCAGCGATCGGCTGAGTTCGATCGATCGGGACGACCATCGAACGTTGCGGGTGTTGGCGCGTGAACGATTCCCTCGCGATGGCGTTCGAGATCGCTGCCAGCTTGGTGCGGACGAGGCCGACGAATGTGTCGAGTCCAGACCGATGACCGAACTGGTCGACGTCGGCGAGTTGGGTGAAGTTCGTCGACGCCACGAGCCGACGCACCTCGTCGAGAAGTATCGCCGACGCCGACGCCGTCCGGTCGGCGCCGATCAGCGCCATGCTCTCCGCGAGCCTCGCGATCTGGAACTGCAGCGAGCGTGGGTTGCCGGCATCGCCGAGGAGGAGTTCGATCGTGGTCGACGGAAACTCTCGCGACCGGTAACGCCGACGCGAGGTGATGATGCTCTCGCCCGCGATCAGCACCGACTCGACCACGAGGCGTTCCACTGGTGCGCTGCGCTGTGTGCCGAAGGTGGTCCCGACCAACGTGGCGATGTGGATCCCTCGCTCGATCCGCCGTCCTGCCTCCATGAACTGCCAGCCGAGATCGCGGACCATCGACTCGTTCGCGAGGCCGGACAGCGACAACAGCCCCTGGAGCATCTCGCTGAGCACGCCCGTCATCGCGTCATCGCGATCGCCACTGTCGGGAGCATCGACAGAGTGCTCGAGGCGCTCCAGTTCTCGCTGCAGCGAACCGACGACGAGCCACGTGTCGACGGACAGCTGATCGCGCACCACGTCGAGGGCATCGAACATGTGGCGGACGGCGTGGGCGACCGTGCCCGGGCGACGATCGTCGACGATGAGCGAGAACATCTCGCCGGTGGGGTCCTCGAACAGTGCTGCGGCGTCGTCGCCGACGAAGCCGGGGTAGGTGCCGGTGAGCCGCGTCAACGCTTCGAGCAGCACCGTGAGCGACGCCCGTCCCGGACCGGTCGCCGTGTTGGCGAACTCGTCGCTGCGGGCCGTGACCGTCCGGATGACGCGCACCGTGCTCTCGGCGCGTTCGGCGTATCGACCGAGCCAGAAGAAGTGCTCTGCAGCTCTGGCCGGCAGCGCATCAGCCGGCGCCTGGAGC
>JBGTCW010000111.1:0-3899 GCA_041748635.1 Ilumatobacteraceae bacterium
TCGAAGACGATCTCGCCGGTGAACGCTCGTTCACGGGCGTCGTTCAACGTCATCCAGACCGGCTGCGGTCCTTCGATCGCGAGCGCCGAGAATTCCGCCGATTCGGCGGTGAGTCCGGTGTTGTACATCATGTCAGGCAACCTCCACCTTGCTGGATTCCATGGCCGCGAGCAACGTCAGGAGAATCTCGATGACGACCTCACGTCCCGAGTCGGGATCGATGAGTTGGCACGGAACGACGGCTTCGCCGTCGAGGGCACCGAGAGAGCGCGCCAGAAACCGCGCCTCGGTGAGATCGTCACAGCGGTTCACGGCGATGACCGCCGGCACCCGCAGATCGTGCATGAGCGCCCGCAGTTCCACACCGGCTGCGGAATGGGTCTCGGGCGCTTCGGCGTCGACAACGAACGCGACGACGTCGACGTCGCCCTTCAAGATGTCGGTCATGAACCGGAAGCGAAGCTGGCCCGGGGTTCCGAACAGCAGCAGGCGGCTGTCGTCACCCTCCAGGCAGTACGTGCCGAAGTCCATCGCCACGGTGGTGTGCGACTTCACGTCCGATTCTTCGCCGCTGGTCTTGACGTCGGTCGAGATCACCTGGGTCTGTGACACCGACTGGATCAACGAGGTCTTGCCAGCGGCGAACGGTCCCGTGACGAGGATCTTGAACGTCTGGGCGCTCATCAGATCTCCTCCGTCAGTTCGGCCAGATGTTCTTGCACGAACGAGCGAAGCCGTCCCCGTTGGACGTTCGCGGCAGCGCGCACGGCGAGCACGCGCTCGTCACCGAGCGGCCAGACGAGCAGGAGTCCGCCGTCGTGATCGACCACGAGTTGTCGGAGTTGTGCTCCACCACCCAATGCGACGAGCTGGTGAGCGAGGCCGACCGCCGCTGCGATCATCGCTGCGGGATGTGACACGTCGGCGGGCATCGAGTCACTCCTCGCCAAGCCGTAGCCATCGACGGAAGCAAGGATCGCTCCATCGACACCGTCGATGGTCTCGACGAGTTCGTCCAAGACGAACTCCGGATCGATCGGATCGACACTGGGAACAGGCGAAGCAGGAATCGTCGCCGTCGGTTGGGCTGCGGGAGACGAAGGTGCGGGTGCCGCCCATCGGGTCTCCGCCGAACTCAACAGCGGCGCAGCCGCGTCGCCGGGCGCCCAGGATGTGTCAGGGAGTGCGTCGACCGTCTGCATACAGACGAGATATCGGCACCTCGTTGGTCGTCTTGAGAGCTTTCTGACAATCGCCGATCGGCTCACACACCGAAATTCGGCAGGATTCGTTCGGTGTGCGAACGAATCCTGCCGAGTTTCGGGCTTGGCGGAAGGCGTGGGATTCGAACCCACGGAGGCCCAGAAGACCTCAACAGTTTTCGAGACTGTCCCATTCGTCCGCTCTGGCAGCCTTCCGCTGTCGAGGTTAGCGGGACTCTCGCAGCCCGCCTACGAGCAGCGTGTCTCGTCATCCGGCGCGTTCAGCGTGAGCAGGTAGTCGTGCACGATGTCGCGCACGCAGCGGTCGCCCTGGTAGCCGGTGTGCACGTTGGCCTCGACGACGACGAGCCGTCCGTCTTCGAGCGTGTCGGCCATCGCCCGTGAACTCGCCAGCGGCGTCGCCGGGTCACCGGTCGTGCCGATCACCACGATCGGACCTGCACCAACGCCCGTGATGTCGATGCGCGGGTCGAGCGCCGGCGGGAAGAACGTGCACGAGTACGACCCGGTCGTGTACGGAAAGATCCGAGGTGCGACGGCGAGCACTGCGTCGACGTCGGCGTCGGACTCGTCGACCGTCGGCCGTTCTGAGTCGTCTGCGCAGTTGATCGCCAGGAAGGCCTCGATGAGGTTCCCGTACGTCCCGTCGGAGCGCCGGCCGTAGTAGTCGTCATTCAGCTGCAGCAGGCCGGCACCGTCGCCGACCGCTGCGTCAGCGAGCGCACGTTCGAGCGCCGGCCAATACCGATCGGAGTACATCGACTGCGCGACCGCCAGCACCGCCACACTGCGGTTCACCGGTACCCGGCCATTGGCGCTCGGCAGCGGCGACTCGTCGAGCGCCTCCATCAGTCGATCGAACGCTCCTTCGGCGTCACCATCGTTGTGGAACGGGCACTGCGTGTCGGCGCTGCACTGTGCGAGGAACGTCGTGAGCGATGCCTCGAAGCCGGCGCCCTGTTGCAGCGTCGACTCGAGCGGCCCCGACGTCGGATCGGTCGCACCGTCGAAGACGGCGGCGCGCACGGTGGTCGGGAACAGCGTGGCCCACACCCCACCGAGCTCACTGCCGTAGCTGAACCCGAAGTACGTCAACTGCTCGACGCCCAACGCTTGGCGGATCGCGTCCATGTCGCGAGCCGAGTTGTTCGTGCCGACGTAGCGCAGCGTGTCGACCCGATCGATGCACGCCTCGGTGTACTCCTCGGCCAACTCCACGAGCGCACGCCGCTCCGCGTCGTCGTCGGGGGTGATGTCGGGCGCCGAGAAGAACCGGTCGTAGTCGGCGTCGTCGATGCAGTCGACGGCACCCTCACTCCCGCCGGTACCGCGAGGATCCCAGCCGATCACGTCGAAGTTGTCGACGATCGGGTCACCGAACCAGCGGGACGCGTCGAGCGCCAGCGTCGCACCGTCGGCACCGGGGCCACCTCGGTTGGCGAGCATCGCTCCTGCGGACGGCTCCGAGCTCGCCCGGTGGCGCGCCACGTAGAGATCGATCGTGGCCCCCTGCGGGTCCGAGTAGTCGAGAGGAACCGTGATCGTGCCCTCGTCGATGCGCTCGCCGAGCGGCGTCCACTCGATGGTGTACTCGAGCGGATCGACCGTCGGCGGGTCGGTTGCAGGAGATGTCGGCGTCGTCGTCGCAGGAGTCGCGACGGTCGGGTCCGTCACACCGCTGACGTCTCGTGAGACGACCACTGGCTCGCTGGCGCTCGCTGTACACGCGACCAAGGTCGCCGCCAGAGTGGCGGTCAGCAAGGTGCGGCGCATCGGTCGAAGCGTATGGGCGCTGCGGGCCCGTCGAACCGCACCCGACCCACACCGAACCGTGATCTTCGGCTCGTAGCGTGACGCAATGCGGATGTCTCCCCACTCGATGATGCCGAGCGACAAGGATGTGCTGCGCGGAGTCGAGCTCCGCGACGGCACGCTGCGAAGGGTGTGGACGTTCGCCCGGCCGTACCGGCGCACGATCGTCGTGTTCCTCATCGCCATCCTCGGCGCCGCGCTGCTGGCGCTGGTCCCGGTGTTCGTGATCCGTGACATCATCGACAACGCGATCCCCGACGGCGACCGCCGCCGGATTGCGGTTCTGGCATCGATCGCCGTTGCCGCTGCGTTGTGCGACGCCGTCCTCGCGATCGTGCAGCGCTGGGCGAGCGCCCGAGTGGGCGAGGGTCTGATCTACGACCTGCGCGGTGCCCTCTTCGCCAAGATCCAGCGAATGCCGATTGCGTTCTTCACTCGGACGCCCACCGGGTCGATCACGTCGCGGCTCAACAACGACGTGATCGGTGCGCAGACGGCCGTCACCAGCACGCTCGGCAGCGTGGTGAGCAACGTGATCGTGCTCGTCACCACGCTCGCTGCGATGATCGCGCTCGAGTGGCGCCTGACATTGCTGACGCTGGTCGTGCTCCCGTTGTTCATCGTGCCCGCCCGGCGGGTGGGACTCCGGCTGCAGGGCATCTCGCGTGACCAGATGGCCTACAACGCAGCGATGAACACCCAGATGACCGAGCGCTTCAACGTCGCGGGAGCGAGCCTCGTCAAGCTGTTCGGGTCCGGCGCACGCGAACAGGAGGCCTTCGAGCGCCGGGCGAAGGGCGTCCGCGACACCGGGATCCAGTCGGCGATGCTGGGGCGGGTCTTCTTCGTGGCGCTCGGCCTGGT
>JBGTCW010000112.1:0-4750 GCA_041748635.1 Ilumatobacteraceae bacterium
CAGCTTCACCATCACCTGGCGGGTCTCGTCGATCCATCCCTTCGGGAGGTCCTTGTAGATCCCGCCGATGCGGTCGAAGTTCGGGTGGAAGCGGCCGCCCGTGGCGCCCTCGATCAGGTTCAGCACGTACTCGCGATCGCGGAACGCGATGAACACCGGAGTGATCGCCCCCATCTGCACCCCGAGGTCGCCGAGGAACAACGACACGTTGGCGATGCGCGACAGCTCGAACAAGATGGTGCGGATCACCTGGGCGCGCGGCGGCGCCTCGATGTCCATCAGCTTTTCGGCGGCGAGGATGAACGGCACCTCGTTGGCGAAGCTGCCGAGCCAGTCGATCCGGTTGATCAGCGTGGTGACCTGCGGGAACGTGCGGACCTCGGTGAGCTTTTCGTACCCGCGGTGCATGTAGCCGCACGACGGTTCGGCCCAGACGACCTGCTCGCCGTCGAGACGGCAGATGATGCGCAACGTGCCATGGGTGGCGGGGTGCTGCGGGCCGATGTTGAGGGTCATCCCCTCGGTCTCGAGCTCGACGTTGAGTCGCGCGTCGGCGGCCTGGCTCGCGATGTAGCTCAGCTGTTGACGATCCGAGAGATTCGTCATTCGGTATCACCGGATTCGGCTGCGTCAGCGGGAGCATCTGCATCGGGCTGAGCGGGCATCGGTTCGACGTCGACGATGCCCGGCCACGGCTTGATCATGCGGGCGAGCAGCGGGAAGTCCTTGCGCAGTGGGTACCCCTCGAAGTCGGTGGGGAGATACATGTTGCGCAGGTCTGGGTGACCGTTGAAGCCGATGCCATACATCTCGTGACACTCACGCTCGTGCCAGTTCGCTCCGGCGAACACCGTGGCCCACGAGTCGACGGCGAACGGTTCGTCGGGCACGTCGGCCTTGATCGTGACGCCCACGTGGCGGTCGAGGTCGACCAATCGGGCGAACACCTGGAACCGGGTCTCGCCGCCCGTGACGCCCTGGCGGATCTCGGTGTCGGGCTGCTGGGGCTCGGCGGTCGGATCCTCTTCGCCCTTTCCGTACGGCGACGGCATCCAGTCGAGACCCGACAGGAAACTGAAGAACGTGAATCCTGCGGCCTGGAGCGCTTCCGCGGTCTGGCGCCAGGCGTCGGTCCGCACCCGGATCCACAGGTCGTCGTTCGGCGAGATGTGGGTATCGACGATGGCGTCGCCGATGCGCCGACGGAGATCGTCGATGATGCCCTCGCGCAAGCCGTCTCCCGGAAGCGCCGCAGGTTGCTCGTCGGTGTCGGGGGCTGTGTCGGTGCTCGGGGCGTCACTCAATGGGGCCACCGCCCACGACGATGGGCTCGCGATCAGGTGTCGCCGGCGCTTCGACCGCAGGGGCTGCGGCGACGCGTTCGCGCTCGCGTGTGGCCTGTTGGGTGGTGAACTCCTCGCCGCGCCACTTGGCGGCCATGTCTTCGTTCTTGATCCGCTGCTGCAGCAGCACGATGCCTTCGAGCAATGCTTCGGGGCGCGGTGGGCACCCGGGGACGTACACGTCGATCGGGATGAGCTGGTCGACGCCCTTCGTGACCGAGTAGCTGTCCCAGTACGGGCCGCCGCAGTTGGCGCACGAGCCCATCGAGATGGCGTACTTCGGTTCGGGCATCTGCTCCCAGAGGCGCCGAACGGCGGGCGCCATCTTGTCGGTGACCGTTCCCGAGATGCACACGAAGTCGGCCTGGCGCGGGCTGGCCGGCAGCGGGATGACGCCGAGGCGCATCACGTCGTAGCGCGGTGACCCGAACGCAGCACCCATCTCGATGGCGCAGCACGCGAGACCCCACTGATAGACCCACAGCGAGTACGAGCGGCTCATGTTGAACAGCTTCGTCAGGGGGGCCGGCATACGACCACGGTCGACTAGACCCATCGGAGAAGTCCTCGCTTCCATGCGTAGACGAGCCCGTCGAGCAGCAGCACGATGAAGGCGACCATCACGACGAGCCCGAACGTGCCGTAGCGCTCGATGTTCGCCGCCCACGGGAAGAGGAACACCGCTTCGACGTCGAAGATCACGAACAACAGGGCGAACACGTAGTAGCGAATCTGACTCTGCGACCAGCCGATGCCGACGGGATCGACGCCCGATTCGTAGGCGATGCCCTTGTCGTAGTTGGGGCTCGAGGGGCGAACGAGGGCCGCCAGACCGAGCAGGATGCCGCCAACCGCAAGAGCGGTGAGGCCGAACCAGACCACGGTCAAGTAATCGCGCAGGAACACCGACATCGGGTCGAGAAGTTATCAGGGGCCGTGAAATCCCACCCAAATGTGGCCCAGATGTGAGCGATGCACGTCGCAAGCGCGTGCATCGCTCACACCGGGATGCTGACAACCTGGGGATTCAGGCGGTGGAGGCGGTGGTCTCGACCTCGACCGGGCCGACGACCATCCACAGCGCACCAGCGAGCGCGGCGCCGATCGCCGGGAACACGATGAACGCCCAGACCTGGCCGAGCGCCCAGTCGCCCTGGAACACCGCCGTGGCGAGCGATCGAGCCGGGTTGACCGAGGTGTTCGACACCGGAATCGAGATCATGTGCACGAGCGCAAGACCCAACCCGGCAGCGAGTGGTCCGAACCCCTTCGGCACGCCGTTCTCGTCGGTGGTGCCGAGCACGATCAGCACGAACACCGCCGTGACGACGATCTCGATGATCGCCACCGACAGCAGGTCGAACCCGCCCGGCGAGTGATCGCCGAAGCCGTTGGAGGCGAATCCCGAGTCCTGCGCCGCCGACAGGAAGCCATCGGTGCCGCTCAGGATCAGTGCGATCATGCCCGCTCCGACGATGCCGCCCAGGAACTGGCCGATGAAGTACGGCGCCGACTTCGCGGCGTCGAGCTTCTTGGTCACGATCATGCCGATCGTGACCGCCGGGTTGATGTGGCAGCCCGAGATCCGGCCGATCAGATAGGCCATGCACAGCAGGCTGAGACCGAACGCCAGCGAGACGCCGAGGATGCCGACGCTCAGCCCCTCGTTGAAGCCGCCGGTGGCGAAGATGGCGGTGCCAGGACCGCCGATCACGAGCACGGCGGTTCCGATGGCCTCGGCCAGCGGAATCCGGAGGTTGTCGTTCATACGTGGTGTCCTCGTTTCGTCCTACGCCGCAGCGCCGGTCGCCACGGCCGAGCGAATCGTATGACACCGTCGCGAGCCCGGATGGGATGGCCCGATACGAACCAGAGCGGCCACGCCTGGGCCTGCGCGGATACCGTCGCCCGGCGATGACCGACAGACGATCGCTGTGGCTGCTGATCCTGGCGGTCACGGGCACGGGGATCATGGGCAACACCCTGATTGCGCCGGCGATCCCTGACATCCTCGATGAGTTCGGCGTCGGTGATGCCGGTGCGGGGTTGCTGATTGCGGCGACGTCGTTCCCTGGCATCTTCATGGCGCCGGTCATGGGGGTGCTCGCCGACCGGCTCGGACGACGACGGGTGCTCGTCCCGTGTCTGGCGACGTTCGGCGTGTTCGGAACGGCGGCCGCCCTCGCTCCGTCTTTTGCGTGGCTCGTCGCTGCACGATTCGGCATGGGAATCGGCGCCGCGGGGTTGATCAACCTGGCAGTCGTGCTGATCGGCGATCACTGGGGGCCCGAGGACCGCACGCGACTCATCGGGCGCAACGCGGCATTCCTCACGGTGTGCCTCGCCGTCCTGCCGCCGGTCGGCGGTGTCCTCACCGACATCGGGTCTTGGCGATTGGCCCTCGCCCCATACGGCCTCGCAGCGCTGACTGCGATCACGGCATGGCGCATGCTTCCACCCGATCGACCCGACTCGACAGCGTCAGTTCGAGAGCAGCTCGGCGGCGTGAGCGAGGTGGTCAGGCGGCCGCAGGTGGTCATCATTCTGTTGGGCGGCGCGGCGTCGTTCCTGCTGATCTTCGGCGTGTTCCTCTCGACCCTGCCGATCCATCTCGAGAACGAGTTCGGCTTTGGCGCGTCGATGCGCGGGCTCTTCCTCGCCCTGCCCGCAGTGCCGTCGACGCTCGTGGCGTTCAACCTGCAGCGGATACGCAGCCACGTGTCTGCGAACGCACTTCTCGTGGCGTGTTCCCTCGTGTTCGCCACGGGGTTCCTCCTGATCGGCGCGACAGAGACCGTCGCCTTCGTCGTACTCGGCTGCGTTGTCTACGGCATCGGCGAAGGAGCGTTGATACCGACGCTTCAAGACCAGGCGGTCGAGCTCTCGCCATCGGAACACCGCGGGGCCGTCGTCGCGGTGTACGTCGGTGCCGCCCGGCTGGGCCAGACGGTCGGTCCGCTGGGGGCGGCCGCGCTGTTCAGCGCCACCTCGACATTTCTCGCTCTCCGTGTCGGCGCGGCGTTGGCGCTCGCACTCGGAGTGCTCTTCGCACTCGGGCGGTCGCTCTCCTCGAAGCGATGAACGCAGGGTTGCTGCCCCAGATCACGTTCCGTCGAGGACTGGAGCGAGGTGTTGCTCGGCCTCCTCGATGGTCCAACCCTTGCGGGCCGCGTAGTCGGCGAGTTGATCGCGCTTGATCTTGCCGACCCCGAAGTACTTGGCATCGGGATGGGCGAAGTAGAGGCCCGACACCGACGAACCGGGCCACATGGCGAACGACTCGGTGAGCTCGACGCCGATGGCCGCGGTGGCGTCGAGGAGCTCGAAGAGCGCTGCCTTCTCGGTGTGATCGGGCTGGCTCGGATAGCCGGGGGCGGGACGGATGCCTCGGAACGACTCCTTGAGCA
>JBGTCW010000113.1:0-3617 GCA_041748635.1 Ilumatobacteraceae bacterium
GCGTCCGGACTGTCACTGGCGTGGAGTCGTTCGTGCAGTCCGACGTGGCCGACGTCGAACAGCGCTCCGAGGTCGACGGACACTGCCGCCATGCGGCCGAGGTCCCACATCGCCATCGCCGGCGCTGCCGACTCGACATCGCCGAGACCAGCCAGCAGCTTGAGGGTGTCGGTCGGTCGACCGACGGCGGCGCACACCTTGGTGATGATTCCGATCGGCAGGGTGGCCAAGAACGAGATGAAGATGTGCTCGGTGAACAGCGTCTCGAAGTAGGTGTCGGCAAGGTTCGTCGCGTGGTCGATCAGCTCGCGGTCGGTCATCGCCGACAGGTCGGGTCGGTTGGCACGCAGCTCGTTCATCGTTCGTTCGTGAGCGAGCACGTCCGGGAGTTCCGGTGTGGTGAGCACCCAGTTGAACGTTGCGCCGATCTTCTCGGTGAGGTCTGGGCGGTCGAAGCCGGGCTTGACCACGAACTCGGGAACGCCCGGCGAATCACCGAAGAACGAATCGTCGATGTCCTTCGCGGTCATGCCCGGGGCACGGTGTCCGAGCATCCGTAGCGCGCTGGCGTTGAGATAGGCGTAGCCACCCGTGACGCCGAGGAAGACGCACCGGTCGTGCGGCAACTCGTCGGGCGTCATCGCGCCGATGCGGTAGTAGGCGTTGCGGAATCCGAGTTCAGCACCGCCCAGGCCGGCGGCGTGCTGGAAATACTGAAAGGACAACGGCGCCACCGGATCGGGGAACACCTCGCCGATGTTCGCCCGGGTGTAGAAGTCCCACTCCTCGCTCAGATCGGTCTCGACCAACCACTTGTCGACCATCGTGCGACCCCCCAGCCGTGTTCATCGTCTCGTTGCGGATCACGACACTAGCCAGGCCGGGACCGCACCGCCTCCGAAGGAATCGGGCTCCACGATCTACATTGCGGCGATGGCAGAGATTCATGGCACGGTCGCATCCGGATTCGAGGCGGTCCGGGACGCATTCGAGAGCAACTTCGAGACGCAGGGAGACGTCGGAGCGTCGGTGGCGATCACGATCAGCGGTGAATTCGTCGTGGATCTCTGGGGCGGCACCGCCACCTTCGACGGTCCCGCCGACGACGACGCAGGTGCGCCCGGCGTCGTCGGCGACTGGCAGGAGGACACGATCATCAACGTCTGGTCGACGACCAAGACGATGGCGGCGCTGTGCTGTCTCGTGCTCGCCGACCGTGGCGAACTCGACCTCTACGAGCCGATCGCCACGTACTGGCCCGAGTTCGCCGCCGGCGGCAAGGAGGCGGTCGCCACCCGCCACGTGCTCAGCCACACGGCCGGCCTGTCCGGTTGGGACGAGCCGCTCGACGTAGCCGATCTGCTCGATCACGACAAGTTGGTCGGCATCCACGCCCGCCAGACCCCGTGGTGGGAGCCGGGATCCCAGTCCGGCTATCACGCGATCAGCCAGGGATACCTCCTCGGCGAGATCGTGAAGCGCGTCACCGGTCGCAGCCTCGGGACGTACTTCGCCGACGAGATCGCCGGACCGCTCGGCGCCGACTTCCACATCGGGACCCCGGAGTCGTGCGACGACCGCGTCGCCCGAGTGATTCCGCCGTCGGACGGCCTCGAGGGCACCGACGTCGACTCCGATTCGCTCGCCGTGCGCACTCTGGGAAACCCCCGGCTCGGCGCCGAGTTCTCGTGGCGCAAGGACTGGCGACGCGCCGAGATTCCGGCAGCGGGCGGTCACGGCAACGCCCGATCGGTGGCGCTGTGCCACACGCCGTCGGCTTGCGGCGGCTCTGCCCGTGGTGTGACCCTGCTGTCGGACGAAGGTGTCGCCCGGATCTTCGACGCCCAGTACGAGGGGGCCGATCTGATCCTGCCCGTCGAGTTGAAGATGGGGATGGGCTTCGGCCTGCCGAGCCCGATGCTGCCGGTGCCCAACCCGCGCACGTGCTTCTGGGGTGGCTGGGGTGGGTCACTGGCGATCATCGATGTCGACGCACAGATGAGCTTCAGCTACGTCATGAACAAGATGGGCGAAGGCACCACCGGCGACCTCCGCGGCGCCAGCCTCCTCATGGCCACCTACGGCGCCCTCATGTCCTGACCCACCCCGGTCCCGCCGCCCAGACCGTCGCATCCGCCACCACCCACACCGAAATCCGGCAGGAATCGTTCGCCTTCCGATCGATTTGTGCCGGATTTCGGACTGGTCGGAGCTGTCGTAGTTGCCTGTCGGGCGGTCAGGCGGCGGTCCAGGCGAGGAGGTCGTCGGCGGACATCGTGTTGATGATCCGATCGATCGGGACGCCTCGCTCGGCGGCACGGTCGCAGCCCAGCGGCTGCCATTCGAGCTGGCCCGTGGCGTGGGCGTCTGAGTCGATCGAGAACCAACACCCGTACTCGATCGCCACGTCGAGCAGTTCGCGGGGTGGATCGAGCCGCTCGGGACGGCAGTTGATCTCGACGGCGGTGTTGAACGTCGCGCACGCCGCGAACACGTAGTCGGCGTCGAACTCCGACGGCGGGCGCTTGCCGATCATCCGGCCGGTGCAGTGACCGAGGATGTCGACGTGCGGCGATGCAACCGCCATCAGCATCCTCTCGGTCATCTGGGTGCGCTCCATCCGCAGCTTCGAGTGCACGCTGGCCACGACGACGTCGAGCCGTGACAGCATGTCGTCGGACAGGTCGAGCGAACCGTCTTCGAGGATGTCGACCTCCATCCCCGACAGGATTCGGAAGTCGTGGCCCGCTGCCGCGATCTCGGCGTTGACCGCCGCGATCTGGTCGAGTTGCTCGCTCAGGCGCTGCTCGTTCAGGCCGTGGGCAATCGTGAGGCGGGCCGAGTGATCGGTCTGCACCATGTAGTCGTGGCCGATCGAGATCGCCGTCGCCGCCATCGCTTCGATCGGCGCTCCGCCGTCGCTCCACGTCGAGTGGAGGTGGCAGTCGCCGCGCAGCGCATCCCGGTACACCTGGCCCTCGGGCGTGATCGGCACCTGCGAGCTGGCCTCGATCTTCGCGAGATACGCGGGCTCACGCCCGGCGAGCGCGTCGGCGATCACCGCGGCAGTCGACGATCCGATGCCGTCGAGATCGGTGAGGGTGCCTGCGGACGCCCGCTGCGTCAGTTCCGCAGCCGACGTCGATCGCACGACATCGAGTGCCCGCACGAACGCCTTGGCCTTGAACCCGCCTTCATGGGCCCGATCGAGGCAATGGATCACGCGCAGCAGCGCCTGCTCGGGCGTCATTCCGACGACTGTACTGCGCCCCCGTCGCGCCCGGCACTGCGCCGGGGGCTGTGCGGATTCCGTTGCGTACCCCGCAACCAGATCCGCACAGAGTTTCGGGGATTCCGTTCCGGGAGCGTCGGCGCCCACTGACCATCCATGAGACTCTCCGACTTCGACGATTGGGCACGCGCTCATCACGGGATCATCACGCTCGAGGCATCCGGGCTCTCACGCGATGCCTGGTACCGAGCGCTCAAGTCGGGCACGATCGAGCAGCTCCACCCGCACGTGGCTCGACTGCACGGCACCCCCGACACGCCCGAGCAGCGGATCATCGCGGCCGTTCACGCCGTCGGCGCCGGCGCGATCGCGTCGCGCCGGTCAG
>JBGTCW010000114.1:0-7103 GCA_041748635.1 Ilumatobacteraceae bacterium
ACGCGTGGAGCTCGTGTACGAGGTGCCGCTCGCCGAGGTGGTCATCGACTTCTTCGACCAGATGAAGTCACGCACCAAGGGCTACGCCAGCCTCGACTACGAACTGTCGGGTTATCGGCCGTCGCAGCTGGTGAAGGTCGACCTGCTCCTCAACGGCCTGCCCGCCGACGCGTTCAGCACGATCGTGCACCGGGATTCGGCGTATCAGTACGGGGCGCGGATGTGCGAGAAGCTCAAGGAACTCATCCCGCGCCAGATGTTCGACGTGCCGATCCAAGCAGCGATCGGCGGCAAGGTCATCGCCCGCGAAACGGTGAAGGCGAAGCGCAAGGACGTGCTCGCCAAGTGCTACGGCGGCGACATCACCCGCAAGCGCAAGCTGCTCGAGAAGCAGAAAGAGGGCAAGAAGAAGATGAAGTCGATCGGGCGAGTCGAAGTGCCCGGCGACGTGTTCATCAACGCCCTCAAGCTCGACGACTGAACGAGCCGGGAGCAGTCTCGCCCTGCGGGGTCAGTCGGTGTTGAAGACGCCGTCGGGGAGGCCCGGGCAGTTCTCGATGGAGAACTCCTCGACCCTCGTGCCCGCCTCGTCGATGCTGGCGGCAAGCTCCACGAATTCCGCCATCTCATCCTCCGACGCAGATTCGGGGTCGAACGACTGGAATTGCTCGAAGGCGTCGACCACCTGGTCCATGTCGTCGGAGATCTCGTCGGGAGCGACATCGGCAATCGCCTGAATCGCCGCAAAGTCCTCCTCCTCGGTCGTGTCGCCGCCGGAATCGGCCAGCGTCGAGATCTGCTCGCAGAACTCCTCGGTGCTGCCACCTCCGTCGTCGTCGCCGCATCCGGCGATCGTCAGCGCTGCGCCGAGCGCAAGGCCGGTCACCAGTCGGATCGGTGGGCGTGTTCGTCGGTGCATGAGCAGCTCCATCGTCGGGTCGGTTCTCGACCACTGTGGCACATCGCCGAAGTCGATTGGCCCATTTCGGTCGTGTGCTCGACGTCGCAACCGGTAACGATGGGCTCCGGTGTCATCCACGTTCCGTTCACTGAAGTACCACAACGCTCGACTGTTCTTCTCGGGTCTTGCCGTGTCCAACGTGGGCACGTGGTTGCAGATGACGGCGATGTCGCTGCTCGTCTACCGGCTGACCGGTGAAGCGACGACCGTCGGCATCACGCTGGCACTCCAGATGCTGCCGACGCTGCTGCTCGGTGCCTGGGCGGGGGTCATCGCCGACGGTCGTGACCGCCGCACGATGGCCATCGTCACGCAAAGCGCTCTGGCCGCGCAGGCGTTGTTCCTCGGCACGATCGACCTCGCCGGGTGGGTGAACCTGCCTGTCGTGTACGGGCTCTCGTTGGTACTCGGTGTCGTCAATGCGTTCGACAACCCGGCGCGTCGTGGGCTGGTGACCGAACTCGTGCCGACTGTCGACATCCCGAACGCGACATCGTTGAACACCGCGGTGATGACCGGATCGCGGATCTTCGGACCGGCGTTGGCTGGTGTCCTCGTTGCGACGATCGGCACCGCATGGTGCTTCATCCTCAACGGGGTCACGTTCTTCGCGATCATCTTCTCGCTCGTGTTGATCCGGCGCGACGAGATGTTTCCGGTCACGCGGCGTCCCAAGGGTGGCAAGCCGATCCGCGAGGCGCTCGGGTTCGTGGTCGGTCACCGCGACATGCTCATCATCTACTCGCTGCTGGTCATCGTGTCGACGGTGGCGTTCAACCAGGCAACGGTGTTCCCGAAGCTCGCCGATGTCCGCTGGGGTGACGAGACGGCCTATGGATTCATCCTCGCCGTGATGTCCGTCGGCTCACTGACGGGGTCGCTACTCACGGCCCGACAACACCTCGTGTCGATGCGTTGGTTCTTCGGGGCGATCGTGTTGATGGCACTCGCCGGCTTCGGTCTGGCGTGGGCGCCGAACCTGTGGGTCGCGTACGTCTGGTGTATCCCGTTCGGGATCGGCGGCGCCGCCTTCATCGCCGGCGCAAATGCGATCACCCAACAGGAGTGTCCACCCGACATGCGCAGCCGGTTGCTCGCGCTGCAGGCCGTTGCGTTCCTCGGCTCGACCCCGATCGGGGGCCCGATCACGGGGTTGATCGCCGACAACATCTCCGCCGAGTGGGCGCTCGCGTACAGCAGCGTGATCAGCCTGGTGTGTGTCGGGTTCGCGTTCGCCTACTGGCGCTCCGCCGCCCGTGCCGACGCCGCCGAACTGACCCCGGTCCCCTGAGGATGTAACGATTGGTGTCAGACACCAATCGTTACATGTGGGAGGACGGACACGGGTGAGCCGTCGAGCGAGGATTGTGATCACGGCCGGTGTCGTCAGCGCGCTCGTAGCGCCGGTCCTGCTGGACGCCGACGGGTTCCCGCTGTCGACCTACCCGATGTACTCGCAGGCCCGCGGCGACGAGGTGACGTTGGCGACTGCGAGAGCGGTCGACGGACGCGGCGAGCACTCGACGCTGTCGCTCGGTGTGATCGGCGACAGCGACGATCCGCTCATCGTCGCCGGCGAGCTGCGCACTGCGATCAGCGACGGGAATGCCGCACGACGATGCGAGGAAATCGCACGCCGTGCTGCGAGGTGGAGTGGATTGCCGGCCGGGAGCGTGAGCATCGAGGTCGTCACCGAGCGCCACGACGTGGTCGCCCAGGTCGAAGGTCGCCCGAGTCTGCTCGACCGGACCGTGCACGCGTCCTGCGAGGCGCCGTCGTGACCGACGCGCTGCCGGCCCCGACTCGAACGCGATCGCTTGCGATCGTCGAGGCGGTCGCACCACGTGAACGGTTGGCGATGCTGCGAATCCTCACCGGGACCTTCTCAGTTGCCTACTTCCTGATCCGGCTCCCCGTCTTCTTGCAGTTGGGCGAGCGTCGCACGGGCTTCGACGGTGTCGGCCTCGCCGCGGTGCTCGATGGCCCGGTGCCCAGCGCGGTGGTCGACGCGACGGTTGCCCTGACGGCCCTGGCCGGACTCGGCTTCGTGCTCGGCTGGCGGTACCGAATCGTCGGACCGCTGTTTGCCTTGGGGATGCTCGCACTCGGGTCGTATCGGGGATCGTGGGGACAGCTGTTGCACTTCGAGAACCTGATGGTGCTGTACCTCGTGATCCTCGCGTTCTCGCCAGCGGCCGACGCGTGGTCGATCGATGCTCGGCGCCGCCCGAGCCCGGGACGGGTCGAGTCGACGTCGTACGGCTGGCCGATCGCTCTCTGCTCGCTCGTGCTCGTCGTCACCTATGTGATCGCCGGTGTGGCGAAGCTTCGCTACGGCGGCCTCGACTGGGTGTTCGGCGACACGCTGCGTAACCACGTTGCGTATTCCGCAGCGCGGCTCGACCTACTCGGCTCCTCGCAGTCGCCGTTGGCCGCATGGGGCGTGCGCAACGAGTGGCTGTGGCCGATCGCGGCCGCCGGCACGATCGTGGTGGAACTGTCGGCGCCGATCGCACTGCTCGGCGGACGTCTCCGGACCGCCTGGGTGGCGGCGACGTGGGTCATGCACCTCGGGATCCTGGCGTTCATGCTGATCGTGTTCCCGTTCCCGCTGTTCCTCGTTGCGTTCGCCCCGCTCTACCGCGTGGAACGGTTGTGGATCGACCGACCCTCGTGGTTGTCCAGAGCAATGAGTCAGCGGGCTGCTTGAGCGGCCGTCGCCAGGGAGCGACCCCACTCGATGGCTCGATCCGCCTCGCCAACCTCCAGATGGTTCGACTTGTCGACGAAGAAGCTCTCGGGACCGACGACGGACTCGAAGCCGTGCGTACGGAGACGCTTGTCGATCCCCTTCGACGCCTGGCCGGTCAGCAGCGCACTCGCATGGACTCGGGTGTCGAACGCAGCAGCGAGGCGCTCGACGCCGACGTCGTCGGCGAGGTGACCGAACCAGTCGCGCAGACCGTCACCGAGCGCGTCGGGATCGAGTTCGAGGTCGTCGTCCTTCGCGGCCATGTCGGCGGCGCCCTCACGACTGCGCTCGCTCGACATGCCGTGCACGTGGGTCGGTCCGCCGACGACCACGAGATCAGCGCCACCGAGCACCGCGGGCGTCGCATCGTGGACCGAGAAGACGGTCGCCTCGGCGATCGAACCGATCCCTTCGGCGATGTGTTCGGCGACCACATGAGTGTTGCCGAACATCGATTCGTAGACAACGACAACGTGCATGACGACCTCTTCCATGCCTGGGACATTCCAGGTTCTGAGTTCATTGTGCCCACAGTGGGCCGGGGCGTGCACGGGCCGTTCGGCCCCTTTCTGGCCGGAACTCGTCGTCGTCAACCGTTGCTCGCTGACCATACTGAGACGATGTCTGCGATCACCATGACGACCGCCCAACTCGATGCGCACATCGATCGCATCTCGGCGGCGCCGTCGCAGGTCGGCACGATCGAACTCGTCGTGGCTCGGCCGGCGACGGGCGAGCGGCTCGTGCTCGAGTCCGGCGAACTGCGGCCCGGCATCGGCCTCCTCGGCGACAACTACCTCGAGCGCGGGAGTTCCCAGCCGGGCGGCGGCCCGGCCCATCCGCTCGCCGAACTCAACCTGATGTCGGCACGAGCGCTGCATGCGGTCGCCGGCGCCGACCGTGATCGGTGGCCACCGGCCGGCGATCAGCTGATCGTCGACTTCGATC
The DNA here is from genome assembly GCA_041748635.1 of Ilumatobacteraceae bacterium. GTDB lineage: Bacteria > Actinomycetota > Acidimicrobiia > Acidimicrobiales > Ilumatobacteraceae > Sva-07. Next base: position 4,662 of record JBGTCW010000114.1, read on the forward strand.
TCTCGGAAGCGAACTGCCCGGCCGGGACTCGGCTGGAGGTCGGCAGTGCGGTCATCGAGGTGACGACCAAGCCGCACACGGGCTGCGCAAAGTTCTCCGCCCGCTACGGCATCGAGGCCGCCCGCTGGGTCAACTCCCGCAAGGATCTCCGACTGCGCGGCGTCTGTGCGGTGGTCGTCGAGCCCGGCGCTGTCAGGCCCGGCGACACGATCACCAAACACTGACGCCCGCGATCACTCGGGCTGCGATGAGCGAAACCTGCGAATACGGGCGGTCTCGCTCATCGGAGGTGCGGATACTCGGGCTGCGATGAGCGAAAGGTGCGAATACGGGCGGTCTCGCTCATCGCAGATGGGGAGCCCGATCGGGTGATGTGGGCGAACACGCGGTACAACGCTGGGGTGTCACGTCGACGATCGATCATGTGGTTCCGGCGCGATCTTCGGCTCGGCGACAGCCCTGCACTCCTGGCCGCCGGCGCCGACGGTGACGAGGTCGTGCCGGTGTTCGTGGTCGATCCGTCGTTCGCTCACTCCGGCTCGGCGCGTCTCGCCTATCTGCACGACGCGGTCCGTGCGCTCGACTCGTCGCTGCGTGCGACGACCGGTGACGGGCTCGTCGTGCGTCACGGCGATCCCGTGAGCGTCATCCCGGCACTCGCTGCCGAAGTTGGCGCCGACGTGGTGTACGTGGCCCGCGACTACTCCCCGTACGGCCGTCGTCGTGACGCTGCGGTGAAGTCGACACTCGACCGTGCCGATCGCCGCCTCCACGGTCTCGGATCGCCGTACGCCGTCGCCCCCGGAACGGTCACGAAAGACGATGGCACCCCGTACGCGGTGTTCACGCCGTTCTCGAAGCGGTGGAGGTCGACCGGCGGGAGTGCGCCGTCGGACCGCCCGGCCGACGACGTCCGGTGGTGCGGCCCGACGCACGTGACGTCCGAACCGCTGGGCGACCGTCCGGCCACCGACATCGACCACCCACCGGTCGGTGAGGACGCTGCACACGATCGCTGGTCGGACTTTCTCGGCGATGGCGTCGACGCGTACGACCAGCGCCGCGACCTCCCGGCGATCGATGCCACGAGCCGGTTGTCGCCGGCGCTCAAGTGGGGCATCGTCCACCCGCGCCAACTTCTGGCCGATCTCGACGCGTCGGGTGCCGGGTCGAAGGGGCACACGGTGTTCTCGAGCGAGTTGGCGTGGCGCGAGTTCTACGCCGACGTGCTGTTCCACCAGCCGCAGACGGCGTGGGAGAACCTGAACGCGAAGATGAACGCACTGCCGGTCGACACCGATGCCGCAGCGCGAAAGCGATTCGATCGATGGTCGGCGGGAGAGACCGGGTTCGGGATCGTCGACGCGGGCATGCGTCAGCTCGCGGCGACGGGGTGGATGCACAACCGGGTGCGCATGATCGTGGCGAGCTTCCTCGTGAAGGACCTCCACCTCCCGTGGCAGTGGGGTGCCCGCTGGTTCATGCACCACCTGATCGACGGAGATCTCGCCTCGAACAACCACGGCTGGCAATGGGCAGCCGGCACCGGCACCGACGCGGCGCCGTACTTCCGGGTGTTCAACCCGCATCTGCAGCAGGAGCGCTACGACCCCGATGGCGACTATGTCGCTCGTTGGGTGCCCGACCCCGTCGAGCCCATGGTCGATCACGCGGCGGAACGCGACGAAGCCCTCCGCCGCCTGAAGACCCTCGACTGAGGCGAGCGCTGGTCCTCCGGGGTCGGGTCCGGGAGGACCGTGCGCGATGACCGGGGGGCTGGCAGTCGGTAGACTGGAGTGCCAGATGTTGGACGACCGCAAGACCGCCATCTTGAGTGCCGTGGTGCAGGAGTACATCGCCACAGCGCAGCCCGTCGGATCGGGGCACATCGCGGACGCTCCGACGGTTCATGTGTCGTCGGCGACGGTGCGCAACGAGATGGCGTACCTCGAACACGAGGGGTATCTCGTGCAGCCGCACACGTCGGCGGGGCGGATCCCCACCGACAAGGGATATCGCTACTTCGTCGATCACCTCACGCGCCCCGGACGGCTCGACGCCGCCACGACCCGTCAGGTCGGCGAGTTCTTCTCGGCGGCGCACGGACGCCTCGAGGAGATGCTCCACCAGACCTCGAACCTGCTCGCCACACTCACCAACAACGCCGGCGTCGTCGTCGGTCCGCGAGCCGAGGCGGTTCCGGTGCGGCGGGTCCAGTTCGTCTCGCTGTCGTCGAGCGCCGCCACCGTGATCGCCGTGTTGGCCAACGGGACCGTCGAGAACGCCACGGTCGAACTGTTCGACGGCGACGACGACCTCAAGGTGTCAGCCGCGGGCGCCCGCCTGTCGGCGGCACTGGAGGGGGCCGTCCTCGGGTCGGTCGCCTCGGTGGCCGAGACCGGCGACCCTGTCGTCGACCGGCTGTGTCACGCGGCGCTCGCC
>JBGTCW010000115.1:0-1716 GCA_041748635.1 Ilumatobacteraceae bacterium
CCGGGACTCGGCCTGTCGGGCGAGGTCACGACCGAGGCCCTCGAGGCACTCTTGTCGGGTTATCACCCGACGACCGGGATGCAGTTGGGTCGGGAGCTGGTCGATCGGGTGGACCGGCATGGGAACACGATCAAGGCGGTGGCGGGCTATGACGCCACGTTGTCGACACCGAAGTCGCTGTCGGTGCTGTGGGCACTGACGGGTGACGAGGGGTTCGCCGAGTGTCACGACGTCGCCGTCAACGCGGTCGTGGCGATGGTCGAGAAGTACGGCTCGACGACACGGATTCGCTCGAACGGGTCCCGACTGCACCCGGAAACCGGTGGGTTGACGGTGGGGGTGTTTCGTCAATCGACGAGCCGCGCCGATGATCCGCAGTTGCACACCCACGTGGTGATCTCCGCCAAGGTCCAGACCGTCGACGGTCGCTGGTACGCGCTCGATGCGTTGACGTTGAAGAAGTATCAGCAAGCGTTCGGGTACCTGTATCAGTCGGTGTTACGCGCGGAGGTGACGGCCCGGTTCGGGGTGGTGTTCGATCCGATCGTGAACGGCCAAGCTGAGATCGCCGGCGTCCCCGCCGAGCTCCTTCAACAGTTTTCGAAGCGGGCCCGTGAGATCGATGTGGAGATGGGTGACAAGCTTGCCGACTTCTTCGACCGTGAGGGTCGTGACCCGTCGGGGTTCGAGTACGCGGCGATGGAACGCGAAGCCGCCGTGGACACCCGCTCGAAGAAGTCCGGGCTCGGCGTGCCGGATCTGCGGACACGGTGGCAACGCGAAGCCGCCAGCTTGGGCGTGGACGCTGCCACGCTCGCCACGGCGGTCACTGACGCGGCGCGACAGCGGCCGTTGGAGGAGTCGTCGCTGCATGTGTCGGAGGTGGTGGAGTCGTTGGCGTTGCGGCAGTCGACGTGGAACCGGATGGACGTGCTGCGCACCATCTGCGACACCGTGACCCCACAACCCGGACACGACGGGACCAGCTGGGCGGCAGCGCTCGACGAGTCGGTGAACACGGTGCTGGCGTCGTGCATCGACTTGGACCCGGTCGCCGACGCCACGACGCGAAGGCGCTCGGATGGTCGGTCGGTGTGGATCGAGCCGATCACGAACCAGGCCACCAGCGACCACATCCTCACCCAGGAAGAACAAATCCTCATCTGGGCGCTCGACGCCCAATCCGACAACCCGGCCCCGTCGGACACGATCACCGATGTCGCGTTGGATGACGGCCAACACACCTCGGCGAGTGCGGTTGCCGGTGATGATCGGTTGGTGTTGGTGGTGGGCCCGGCGGGGGCGGGCAAGACCCGCATGTTGCAAGCCGCCGTGTCCGATCTCCACGCACACCAGCGGCCGGTGATGGGGTTGGCGCCGACAGCGAAGGCGGCCCGTGTCCTTCAAACCGAGACGGGCATGGTCGCTGACACGGTCGCCAAACTCCTCTACGAACTCGACCGACCAGACAGCGACGACTCGTGGTGGGATGCAGGACCGGGCATGACGGTGATCGTCGACGAGGCCGGCATGTTGAACACCTCGGACCTGTCGCGCCTCGTCGCCCATGCCGAGCAACGTCAGTGGCGGCTCTGCCTTGTCGGTGACCCCCACCAGCTCCAAGCGGTTGGCCGCGGCGGCATGTTCCTCGAGCTGTGCGACACCGGCCGCAGCGTGGAGTTGGAGCATCTTCACCGGTTCACGAACCGGTGGGAG
>JBGTCW010000116.1:0-3449 GCA_041748635.1 Ilumatobacteraceae bacterium
AGTTGGGAAGTCCGGTGGTGTGCGTGAGGACGTGACGCACGGTGATGTCGCCGCTCACGTATTCATCGATGTTCTCGATGAGTGCGAGAGCGACGTGAGCGATCACCTGTTTGACGAGCGAGGCAGCATTCATCACTCCCAGGTCACCGCGAACCTGGTCGAGCTTCCACGCCCGAACGGTCGCGATCGACGACTTCCCCACGCTGCTGAACTTACATTTCCGGCCGGCGACGGCAGCCGTTCCTCGCTACGCACCAGCAGACGCTCATGATTTCGTGACGCAGGACTTGGGCCGTGATGCGGCGCGGTCGGAGAACCGATGGCCGGATTATCGAGTGCGCATTATGCGCTGACCCCGATGAGCAGAATGCCGGATCACGAGCGGGACGGAGGCCCCTGCCGAGGAACATTCTGATCGCTCAACCCTGTCAGATCGTCCTTGCACGGACCGCTGTGGCGGAGGGGCCGCAGTACTGCGTTTCGGCAGGTCGGGCACGATTTGGGGGCGATCAGGAGCGCTAATCGTGCGAGCGGTGCACGTCGTCGCCGAGGTGGTCCACTGCCGGTTCGCGAGCGGTGTTGTTGGGACTCGACGACGGTGTCAACGGCCGGTGCGATGGACGCGTCGGCCTCGCTGTTGGCTTCCAGGGATGAGGCCGGGGTGTTCACTCCTCAGGGAATCCTCAATGTCTCACGGAGTGGCGATCGATCATTCGCCCGAGGATCGTGTTCGCCGTTCCATTCAGGCGCGGCTTCATAGCGAAAGAGATGAACGATGACCCTCACCACCACCAAACCCGTCGAGAGGACCGCTGTGGTCATCGGGGCAAGCATGGCCGGGCTGATGACCGCCCGCATCTTGAGTGATCACTTCGAACGGGTGACAATTCTCGAGCGCGACGCACTCGCAGCCGACGCGACCACACGCCGAGGCGTCCCTCAAGGACGGCACGCACATGTCTTCGTGCGAGTCCTGGTCGCGGCGCGCCGCTCACCGGTGTCCCGGCGAGAGAGCCACGCCGGACCCGGCAAGACTCCGGACCACAAGCACCTCGATGCCCACGCCGCCCAGGTCGCCGTCACACACGTGGCACGCCAGTGGTCGCTGCGATGACCGGAGCGCTCGGTTGGATCGGTTCGGCCCTGGTCGTGTTGTCGCTGACACAGCGCGACGTACGCCGACTCCGCCAGATCAGTTGTGCATCGGCGGTCACCCTCGGAGCCTTCAACGTGCTCGTCGGGATCACGTCCATGATTGTTCTGAATGTGGTCCTCCTGGTCGTCAACTGCGTCCACCTGTTTTCGGGCGCCGATGGTGCTGAACCGAGCGACGTGGCCGTCGACGTCAGCCCTCGATGTCAGCACGCGGCGGGCCCGCTGAATCTCTCGTCGGTTCAGCTAGTTGATTCGGCGAGGAATGCGTCGACGTGCGACAGGAATTCGTCCCACGCGGGTTCCGATGCGCTGAACAGATGATTGCAGCTGTCGAGGAGCACCAATCGGCTCTCGGGGATGAGCGCCGCCAACTCGCTCGCCTGCGACGCCGGCACGCGCACATCGTTGCGTGAGTGCACGATCAATGTCGGGCACGCCACCAGATGAGCGACGTCGGAGACGTCGATCTGGGCGAACTCCTCCAAGAATCGGACGGCGTTGGCCGGTGTCGTCGTTCCTCGCTGGAACGTCGTGAAGTCGTCTCGTTCTTCGGGTGTACCTTCCGGGAGGAACTGTGAGGCGAACACCTGGAGGAAGCTCGAATCCTGACGAGCCCACCCGATGCGGGCGAGTTCCATGTCGAGCGCAGCAGCGTCACGCTCGGTCTCGTCGCGGGCGCGGATCGCGCGACCGCGGGCGTACGCCCCGGCGAGAACGAGCGAACTGACACGTTCGGGGTGGCGGACCGCATAGGCAAGTGCCACTGCTCCGCCCTGCGACACGCCGAGGAGTGGGAAACGGTCGAGGCCGAGTGCGTCGACCACCGTCTCGAGATCGTCGACCCAATCCTCGAACGTCGAGCTGGGGACCTCCCAGTCCGACAGGCCACAGCCGCGTTCGTCATATCGAATCAGCTCGCGGTCACGGGCGAGCCCGTTGAGCCAGTGGGACCACACCGGGCTCGTCCACTCGAGATCGAGATGCGACATCCAGTTCGCCGCCTTCAACAGCGGGGGTCCTGTGCCGACCGTGGCGTACGCCAGCTTGGTGCCATCGTCTGCACTACAGAACCGGATGACCTGCTGCGAGCGGCCCAAAACGTCGATGGGCTCGGCTGGCGCAGTGGCGGAGCGTGGGGCGCTGATCACCGTCGCTGCACCGACGAATTGGTAGCCGCGCCCGTGCACTGTGCGCACGAGGCGTTGCTCGGCGCCCGAGTCACCCACGGCCAAGCGTGCGGTGCGCAGCGCCGTCGACAGCGCTGCCTCGCTGACGAAACGGTCGCCCCACACAGCGTCCAGCAGTTCGTTCTTCGACACCACTCGCTCGAGGTGCTCGATCAGATAGCAAAGGAAGTCGAGAGCCCGAGGCTCGATCCTGATCGGCTCACCCGACCGACGCAACTGGTACGCAGCCGTGTCGAGTTCGAACTCCTCGAAGCAGTAGATCGACTCAGCCACACCAGAAGTGTAGAGATGATGCCACCGTGGTGGTCCCATGGACGGTCGTCGACATCGGGCGTTCACACAGCTGGACCGCCCGCCGACCCGCGTGGAGACGGCGAGCGCCGCCCTCGCGGATGACAGCCGGACCCGGTGGTCCCGAGCGGTCACGAATCCCAGATCGGGCCGAACGCCGATATCCCACGACACTCGAGGTCGTGCGCCAGGCCGATAGTCGTCGACTTGCTGCTCACCACGAACACTGCCTCGGCACCGAACTCCTCGACTGCGTCGACGGCAAGCCGTGCCAAGTCCGGCTTGCCTCGCGCCGTCGTATCCCAGATCACGGCGTCGGGCTGGGCCGATTCGACCTCGTCGACGAGCGCGAGCTCGCGTCGAGCACCCTCCTCAGGCAGTTCACCGGCCTCGACGAAACCGCACGATAGGAACCACTGTCCGGCCATCGCCGATCCGTCAGCGCGCTGCAGCAGCAGGATCTCGTCATCCCGTTCTGCGTACACGACGGCCGACAATGCGTGTCGGGCCGGCTCGAATTCCGATGATGCCGCAAGGTCACTGCGAAGCGGGTCGTTCGCACTCACGGCCAGACCATCACCCGGGGCGCCTCTCGGCCGGCCGCCGGTATCACGCTGGCCGGCGTTGGCTCTCAAGGTAGATACCGACACCGCTTCGATCGGTCAGCACGGTTCCGAGTCGTCGACCAACGCGTGGTCCGAGCAGATCGACCGCCTCGCTGACCGACACGAATCGATGGTCGGAGAGTTCGTCGGACGGCAAATCGATCGTTGCGGTGGTCCCTGCATCCAACGGTTCGGTGGCGAACAGGAACAT
>JBGTCW010000117.1:0-4421 GCA_041748635.1 Ilumatobacteraceae bacterium
GGTGGAGCCGGTCGCCTCGGGCGTCGTTGAGAATCAGCTGGCGCCCGAGAAGCGGACCCCGCTCCACCGGGCCATGTCGTGATCCCAGGTGGCCAGGTCAGTGGGAGAGAATTTCGATAGGTCGTCGTGCCCGCACGCTCGCGCCATGACCGACATCAGCTCGACCGACGCCTCGAAGAACCTTGCTAGTCGCCGAGCTGCCGTGTCGACATCGAGCCGAGCTCGCAGCTCGGGCTTCTGGGTGGCGATCCCGGCAGGACAGTTGTTGGTGTTGCACATGCGCGCCGCCACGCAGCCGATCGCCTGGATGGCCGAGTTCGACACGGCCACACCGTCAGCGCCTAGCGCGAGCGCCTTCGCGAAATCGCTCGGCGTGCGCAGGCCGCCCGTGATGATCAGCGTGACACGACCGCTCGCACCGCGATCGTCGAGGAAACGCCGAGCCCGGGCGAGAGCAGGAATGGTGGGGACGCTGATGTGATCTCGGAACATCACGGGCGCCGCGCCCGTGCCGCCGCCCCGGCCGTCGAGGATGACGTAGTCGGCGCCTGCGTCGAGCGCGAACTCGAGGTCGGCCTCGATGTGGTTGGCACTCAGCTTGAAGCCGACAGGGATTCCTCCCGTGATCTCTCTGACCCGGTCACCGAATGAGCGGAAGTCGTCGGCCGTGTGCAGATCGGTGAAGGTCGCCGGAGAGATGGCCGCTTCACCTGCCGCAATGCCTCGCACCTCGGCGATTTTGCCGACGTTCTTCGATGCGGGCAGGTGACCACCCGTGCCTGTTTTGGCGCCCTGCCCACCCTTGAAATGGAACGCCTGCACCGATCGGAGCAGATCCTCGCGGTAGCCGAACTTGGCGCTCGCGAGCTCGTAGAAGTACCGACTGTTGGCTTGTTGCTCCTCGGGCAACATCCCGCCTTCGCCCGAGCAGATACCGGTGCCGGCAAGTTCGGCACCGGTGGCCAACGCCACCTTCGCTTCCTCAGACAAGGCTCCGAAGCTCATGTCAGAGACGAAGAGTGGGATGTTCAGCCGCAGCGGTTTCGCCGCCTGGGGCCCGATGACCAGTTCGGTGCCGACCTCGACCTCGTCGAGGAGCGGCTGGGTCGCGAGCTGCGCCACCATGATTTGAAGGTCGTCCCAGTGTGGCAGCGTGTGACGCGGCACTCCCATCGCTGCCATCGGTCCGTGGTGGCCCATCTTCGACAGCCCGTCACGCGCCAGCTGGTGGATGAACTCGACGGTTGGTTCCTCGGTGGTGGCCTTCGGCGACGGCGCACCGGAGCTGTTGACTTGCACCGAAACAGGCTCCGCGGTGCCCACCTGATCGTTGCTGAACCGAACGTGGCTGCCGTCGCAGTACGGAGCGTTGCCGGTTCGCTTGCAGACGCACAGCGTGGCTCCACCCGACTCGTCCGGGCTGAACGCCTTGGGCGTGATCCCGGTTCCCGCGTGCGAACCGTCGCAGAACGGCTGGTTCGATGAGCGACCGCAGGCGCACCAGAGGTACGCCTCGCCCGCTTCGAGGTCGACGGTTGCCGGCTTGTTGTCGGCAATGACCGGGTCACTCATCCGCGGAATCCGGCAGCCTTGTGTGACCCGTCGCACAACGGCTTGGAACCCGACTGCCCACACCGGCACAAGGTCACACGATTTCGCGTCTCGAGCGTCGTTCCGTCGGATCGTTCGATCCCGAGACCGCCACTCACCCACAGCGGCCCGTCGGGGATCACCGCGATTTCTTCGGGGAGATCTGGCTCGATCTGCTCACCGTCGACTTCGTAGGTGAGCGCTCCAGAGGGACAGCGCTCGATCATGGCCATCGCCTGCGCACGAATCTGGGAATCACCCGTCTTGGCCGCCATCTTCCAGACGTTGGTGACCTGATTGCCGCAGAAGCCTGCGTGCACACAGATCGGCCGGTCGTCGAACACTTCGATGCCGTCGCCGCCGTAGCTCTGCGCCCGTTCGGAATAGGTGCCGTCGGGTGCGTTGTCGGTCGCGTCCCACTCGCTCCGCGCGTGCGTTCCGTCGCAGTACGGCTTGTTCGCCGAGTTGCCGCACCGACACAGCGCATATCGATCCCTCGATCGATCGGCGTCGCCGGTCTTCCAGGTCAACGGCTCACCGTGTTCGGACATGATCGGCGTCTTGGTCGTGAGCGGGATCTGGCCCCGGACGAGGTACGGCCCACCCTCGGTCACGAAGATTCCTGGCGTCACCGCGTGTTCTTCGCTCATGATGCACTCCTTCGATGGTTGACCCGTCAAGTACATGGCGGACCGTAGCACAACTCGTTGACGCGTCAAGTAGTACGGTGGCTCGAGGAGAAGCGACCCGATGACCGAACCGCGATGGCTCGACGAGACACAACAGCAGGCGTGGCAGGGGTTCCTCGTCGTCTTCGCACGCGCACTCCCCGAGATCGAGCGGACGTTCAAGGCCAACGGCCTGCTATCGGTCCACTACGGCATCCTCGTCGCGCTCGCCGACACGCCCGATCGAACACTGCGCCTCAGCGAGCTGGCCGACACGGCCAACACGTCACAGAGCCGGCTCAGTCACCGCCTTCGCAAGCTCGTCGAGCGTGGAGACGTGTCGATCGCCGACGACCCGACCGACGGTCGCGTCAAACACGCCACGCTCACCAGACGGGGCCGACGCACCCTCGATGCGATCTCCCCGGCCCATGCCGACAACGTACGCCGCCTCCTGTTCGACCAGCTGTCGCCGGAACAGACAACCGCCCTCGCCGACGCCCTGTCCACGATCGCGTCAGGGCTCTGCGACCACGACCGCTTCCGCACCGACGGCATGGGCGGCCTGCATCGATGACCCCGCCGCCGGTTGAGCCAGTGTCAGTCGGTCAGCGCGCCGGCCTCGAGGCGTGCCAGCTCATCGGCGGCGACACCGAGTGACAGCACGTACGAGCGGATCGATCCGTACGCCGCGGCGATGTCGTCGACGACTCGCGCCAACGCGGACGGGTCCGCTGCGAAAAACGTCGCCGGCAATGCGGCGATGCGATCGGCGACGGTCGGGTCGGCCGACTGGGCGGCGAGGAAGGCATCCATCGTCGCCGCGGTGAGCGCGTAGTCGTCGACGATGTCGCTGTCACTCACGCCGAGCGCTCCGAGTACGAGCATCGCGAGCAGACCCGTTCGGTCCTTGCCCGCAGCGCAGTGGAACACCGCTGGCAGCGCTCCGGGGAGGGCCAGCTGACGTATGGCGTCGGCGTATCGCGAACCGGTCTCGTCGAGCATCGTCGTGTACTGGGTGTGCAGGAACTCGCTGGAGGTGCCGAGTTCGGCGGCGGCCGGGTCCCACTCGCGGTCCATCACCGCGAGGTGATGAAGCGTGACCGGATACTTGGCAACTGGGAACGAGCCAGCCGCGTCCACCTCGCCGGTTCCACGGAGGTCGATCACCGTACGAAGGCCGAGCGGACGGAGCGCCTCGACGTCGTCGAGGGTCAGCTGGCCCAGTGAGTCGGACCGGAACAGTGCTCCCCAACGCACGGATCTCCCGTCGATTGCGCCGTACCCACCGAGATCGCGGAAGTTGAACGCGCCCGTCAGGGCGACGCTGCGCGACGGGTCGGTAGCGGTCGAGACTGGCGAGTTCACGGCCTGCAGGGTACGGGGACAAGAATCAGTTCGAGCCGTGGGCGGGGCGCAGCATCGGCCAGATCGTCGGAGAGTCGCCGGCCTGGATCTCGGCGAGGACCTCGAATCCGAATCGCTCGTACAGCGGGACGTTCAACGGGCTCGACGAGCCAGCAGGCGCAACCGGATCCTCGACGAGCTGACCGACCTGCTGGCCGTCACCGACAGTCGGTCGCCACCTCGAGAGCGGAGCAAATCTCGCGCAGTCGAGACTCGCTGACTCGTCCGATTCGCTCGACGAGCAACCCCACCGACACCGACTCCACCGAGTCCAGATTCACCGCGCTCCTGCGGGGCACGGGATCGTGATCTGGATCCAGCACCACCTCGCTCGCCAGACCGCGAATGGTCGTCGTGCACGGAGCGATCAAGGCTCGCCGCAGGCGAGGAATGGCGGCATCTCGGGAGAGCACGACGACGGGTCGCCGACCGATCTCAGGCGGTTCGCACCACCACACCTCGCCGCGGCGAGGAAGATCCGTCATCGTGCGGTCGCGCTTCGAAATGATTCGAGGTCGCCCCACTCGTCGGGCTCGTCGAGCGGATGGACGGAGTACGCAGCCGTATACTCGGCATCGATCTCTGCAGCCCGGTATCGAGCAAGAAGGGCGGTCAACGCCTCATCGATGAGCTCGGCATCGCTCGCTCCGGCCCTCATACGCCGAGCGTGATCCAGCAACTCACCATCCACGGTCGTGCTCAGTCTCGTTCGCGCCATGCCACAATCATGCTACGAACATGCCACAATCGCAACGA